>JAIXRO010000033.1 GCA_027485145.1 Hyphomonadaceae bacterium
TGATCAGATCCGGTCGGTCTGGTGGCCGCCCCGGCTCCAGCGCAGGAAGGGCGGGCCCTGGACGGCGCCGGGCTTCTCCAGCCGCTCGCCGATCTCGCCCAGCATGAAGCGGGTGACGGATGGCAGGTCGAGCTTCAGGGCATCGGACAGCGTGACCCATTGCAGGTCTGACAATTCCGCCCCGTCAACCGGCGGGCGCTCGTCGATCAGGGCGTGCTCGGCCTCGGCCATAAAGAAGCGCGCATCGAAACGCTTCGGCCGGTAAGGCGGCGTCACCGCACGACCAATCAAGACCAACGGCGACAGGACGGCGGCGACCTGCATCCTGTGGAATTCTTCCCAGCCGGCCGGCGCGGCGGCGGGCATGTCGGCCGGGCGGCCGACGATGAGGCCGGTTTCCTCGAAGGTCTCGCGGATCGCCGTCAGCGCGAAGGCGCGCGGCGCCCGGCGCGACTGCACGCGCAGCTTGGCCTCGACTTCGGGGGCGAGTTCCTGCGCGGCGACGGCCTTGCCATCCATCGGATCGACGCGGCCACCGGGGAACACGTACTTGTCCGGCATGAAGCTGTTGGTGCCGGCGCGCTTGCCCATCAGCACGCGGGGCTGCGTCTGGTCGCGGCGCACGAGGATCAGCGTCGCGGCATCGCGCGGGCGGGGGCTCGGCACCCCCCTGACGACCACGTCGCCGTCTTCTTCCTTGTCATAGGCCCGCTTCAGCATGGTTGGCATTTTTGGGTGCCAATTGGGCGAAAGCAAGACGTGGGCGAAGGTGACGTTGGGTCAGCCAGCCGAGGACGGGGCGCTCCCCGGGGCGGACCTCGCCGTCCGTCAAGACGAATGGCTTTGTCATCCCGGCGAAAGCCGGGACCCAGGCCTTCCGTTGACGGAGTGTTTTGAAAAGGGTTCAGGATTCAGTAAGTCTGGGTCCCGGCTTTCGCCGGGATGACAAGTGGGGTGGGTACGGGGGCTATCGACGCTTCTTGTTTTTCGTCGATCCCGGCGGCAGGCTGCCCTTGTCGAATTTGGGTTTGCCCCGGCGGGGCGGGCCGCCGCCACCGCCGCGGTGGCTGTGGGCGCCATCGGAGTCGCGGCTGATCGCCTTGCGGGCGGCGCTGCGCCCGGCCGGCGCCGGAAGGGGATCGGAGATCATTTCCAGCAGCAGGCCGCCTTGCAGGGGCGTGACTTCCATCAGCCGCACACGGACGATCTGGCCGAGCGAGAAGGTCTTGCCCGAGCCGCGCGCATAGACGGCCATCGCGGCGGCGTCATGCACCCAGTATTCATCGGACAGCGACGAAATCGGCACGAAACCGTCTGCGCCCGAGCCTGCGAGCGCGACGAACAGGCCGGCGGGCGTGACGCCGGTGATGCGGCCTTCGAACTCGGCGCCGACACGGTCGGCGAGGAAGATCGCGAGGTAGCGGTCCGTCGCATCGCGCTCGGCGGCCATTGAGCGGCGCTCGGTCATCGAGATGTGGCTGGCAATCTCTTCCAGCCGCGCGGCGGAGCGTTCGGACAGGCCGTCCGGGCCAAACCCGTGCGCCGTGATCAGCGCGCGGTGGACGACAAGGTCTGCATACCGCCGGATGGGCGAAGTGAAGTGCGAATAGCGCTGGAGGTTCAGGCCGAAATGGCCGAGGTTTTCTTCGGAGTAGATGGCCTGCGCCTGCGAGCGCAGAACCATCTGCTGGATCATGCCTTCGTAATCGCCGCCGCGGATCTCGGCGAGCAGCTTGTTGAACTTGTGCGTCTGCGGACGTTCGCCGACGGTCCATTTCATGTCGAGCGTCTGCAGGAACTCCGCGAAGGCGGCGATCTTCGCCTCGGACGGCGTATCGTGCACGCGGTAGACGACCGGGCTCTGCATCTGCTCCAGCGTTTCGGCGGCGGCGACGTTGGCCTGGATCATGAACTCCTCGATCAGGCGGTGGGCCTCGAGGCGTTCCTTGGTCGTGATGCCGGTGATCTCGCCTTCGGGGCTGAACATGATCCGGCGTTCCGGCATGTCGAGATCCAGCGGGCTGCGCGCATCCCGGGCTTTCGAGACGGCGACGTAAGCGCCCCAGAGCGGACGCAGCACCGTATCCAGGATTTCGCCCGCCTTGCCGCCCGGCTTGCCATCGATGGCGGCCTGCGCCTCCTCGTACGCGAGCTTGGCAGCCGAGCGCATGTTGGCGCGCAGGAAGCGGTGGGATTTCTTGTTGCCGTCTTTCGAGAAGATCATCTCCGCCACGAGGCAGGGGCGCAGTTCGCCTTCCTTCAGCGAGCAGGCATCCGCCGAGAGCTCGAAGGGCAGCATGGGAACCACGCGGTCCGGGAAATAGGTCGAGTTGCCTCGCTTCTCGGCCTCCTTGTCGAGGGCCGAGCCTTCGGTGACATAGGCCGAGACGTCCGCAATCGCGACGAGCACTTTCCAGCTGCCATCCGGCAATTGCTCGGCATGCACGGCGTCGTCATGGTCGCGCGCGTCGTGCGGGTCGATGGTGATGAGGGGCACGCCGGTGAGGTCCGTACGCGGAACTTTTGCGGGCTCTTTGGATTTGGCTTCGGCGAGCACCTCTTCGGGAAACTCGACGGGAATGTCGTTGGCATAGATCGCGATCAGGCTGGCCGAGCGTGCGTCGGTGATGTGCCCGATCACTTCCTTGATGACGCCGAGCGCCGGGCCGTACTGGCGGCGCCCTTGCGGTTTCGGCTCGGCCACGACGAGGTCGCCGTCCCCGGCGCCCTTGCGGTCGGATTCCTGGATCAGCAGTTCGCGGCGTTCCTTGCGGCTCGCCGGCGTCACGCGCCCGCCATGCGGGGTGCGGTTGTAGAGGCCGACGATCCGGTCGCTGACGCGCTTTTCGAGCAGCGTGACGACATAGGCGCGCCATTCGCCATCGTCGCGGCCCGCGATCTTGCACATCGCGCGGTCGCCCTTGGCCGGGGCGCGGCTGCGGGATTTTCCGGACGGGCCGCCATAGACGAGTTCGGGCCCGAACAGGCCATGCTCGCCGACGCATTGGCCGATCAGGTCGCCCTCTCGGGTGAGGCGGGTGAACTCGACAAGGCCGGTCGGGGGCGGGCGGTCGGTCTGCGCGAAGCTGCGCTTGCCGGTGCGCTCCAGCTTGCCCTCGCGCTCCAGCTCCTCGAGCACCTCGCGCAGCACGGCGCGTTCCTTGCCCTTCACCTTGAGGCCGCGCGCGATCTCGGCCTTGGACGTGGCGGCGGGATTTTCCTTCAGGAAATCAAGGACAGTCTGACGATCTGGAAAGCTCATGCTCGCGCATATAGGGGAGTTTGCGCCGGAATGCGCGGGGAAAGTGGTGAAGTTGGTTGCAAGCCGAAATGGGCGTCACACTTGATGGCCGAAGGCCATCTGAGGGCCCATCTCGGGAACTCGCAACACCTCCAGCGGTGTTGATCGCAAAATCACAAAGCGTATGCTCGCGGACAAGGCAGGAGATGGGCCCTCAGACCGGCTGCGCCGGTCGAGGGTGACGCTCACCCTGGGACTAACCTTCGGCGTCCGCCGCCGGCAGGTCGAACACGTTGAGCGGGGTGAGCGCGAAGGAGCCGGCTTCGTCGCCCCATTCGCCGGTCAGCACTTCGAAGTGCAGGTGGCGGGCGATCTTGCGCGACGAGGTGTTGCCCATCAGGCCGATGACATCGCCGGCCGCGACGGTGGCGCCTTCCTTGAGGCCGCTGAAGCGCTCGAGGTGGGCATAGCGGGTGAACACGCCGTCGCCATGATCGATGACGATCATGTTGCCGAAATCGTTCCGGTAGGTCATTTCCTTGATGGTGCCGTGGCCGGCGGCGTAGATGTCCACCGCGGTGTGATTGAAGTAGTCCACGCCTTCGTGCAGCCGTGTGCGGCGCATGCCGAAGCCGGAGGACAGGCAGCCTTCGGCCACCGGAGCGGTCGCCAACTTGACGCTTTCGCCTGCCGAGACGACCGGGGCATAGTTGACCATCACGAGATCATCGTCCGCCTCCGGACGATTGAAGACGTGCATCACGGGGCAAACCTTGAGGGAGACGGGAAACACGTCCGGAAAGGCGGGTTCCGCCGGCGTTTCGGACATCACTTCTGCGGAAAGGTCCGGCACGCCCGCCGTTTCACCCGTCGTCTGCGCAGGGATGCCGCTTGTGACCGCTTCGCTGGTCGCGGTGACGGTGGCGAGGAGGGTGATGGCGCCGGCCAGGGTGCGGAAAGAGGGAAAGCGGTTCATTGCGGTATCCTGGTTAACAGAAACGAAGAGCCGGTCTCAAGAAGAAGGCGGAGAATTGTCTCAACGGCTTGCAAAAGTGTTACCAATCGGGCGGTAAGGCCAGATTAACCCTCGGTTTCCTTGGCGGCAGGCTTCTTTTTGGCGGCCGGTTTCTTGGCGGGCGCTTTCTTCGGCGCGGCCTTTTTCTTGCCGCCTGTGCCAGAACCGGCTTTCGCGTTAACCTAGCCCAACTTCGCTGTCTTGGCAGGCCGGATCAGACGTGTCTTTTGCTCGCCTTGGGCTCGGTGTGGATGCAAGCTAGCTGCACTCCGCCTACAATTCCTTCGGTGTCTTTGCCTCCCAGTTTTGACCATGCATGAGAACCGCAGCGATGCCAGCAGAATTCCAGATCGGCCGTTCAAGACTCAAGTAAAAAAAATGCGCTGTGTTGCCTCCTTCAAGCTCCCTGCTGCTTTGTGTTCCTGCTTTCGTGTAAAGGACGATCAAATCTCCTTTGTCCACCAACTTGTCAGGGAACCAGTAACAGTCTTTGACCCCGTTCGTTAGACTGCCACCCGAATGAATTGCGCGAATAAGCAGATACTCTCCGATGTTCACATCTGCCAACACTCTAAGCGTCAGTCGTTCCTTTTCTAAGTTACCCTTGTCGGCAATTGACCGAAGTTCGACGTTCATCGCTTCGCTACCTTCGCGTATATACCGGCAATCAACAGTGCGGTCGCTACAATCCAAGGCAAGGTTGTATCTATCTCCTTGTCCTGCAGGTAAAATGCGTATCCTCCTACAAGACCACTCAAAGCCAATGACGCTGAAGACACAACCTCGAAACCGACATTCAGTTTGAGCTTTTCCTTTGCAATGCCTAACTCCTTGTCGGCGACATGGTACTTCGCCTCGAATTCTTCGAGCAAAGAACATTCCTTTTGCAGGCTATCTATTTCGCTCAACATAAGTCGAGCAACGGCTGGATTCGTTAAGTCCTTGTCCTCCAACTCTCTTCCAATGCGTTTGAAAGATTGCTTGGCCTTCGAGCTTATGGGTTGATCTACTGATACGGCCTTGGGTTCTTCAGGTGATTCTTCGGGTTTCATTCTGAGTTTAGCCGATCACTAGAGTTCTATTTGAGATAGCTCTCATTAAGCGCCTTCATTCGGCTTAGGAAGATCAAGGCGCTCCATTTTTCAATCCAGGGCCTAACGATGTATTTTCATCCAAAGCCCTTTCAGGCGCCCGTCTTCTTCGCTGCCGGTTTCTTCTTCGCAGCAGCCGCTTTCCTAGTCGCAGCGACTTTCTTCGGCGCGGCCTTTTTCTTGCCGCCTGTGCCGGAACCGGCCTTGGCGTTAACGAGTTCGAGCGCGGCTTCGAGCGTGACCGTCTCCGGCGCCATCTCCTTTGGCAGCGTGGCGTTGACCTTACCCCACTTCACGTAGGGGCCGTATTTGCCGGCGAACACTTCGACCGCGCCGCCGTCCGGATGCTCGCCGAGCGACTTGAGCGCCGCCACGCCGCCGCGTCCACCGCCGGCGGCGGCTTTCGCGCGCTTGTCGGCGATCAGGTCCACGGCGCGGTTGATGCCGATGGAGAAGACCTCGGCCGGATCCTTCAGGTTCGCATAGGTCTTGCCATGCTGGATGTAGGGCCCGAAGCGGCCGAAATTGGCGAGGATCATCTCGCCATCCTCCGGGTGCGGACCAACTTCGCGCGGCAGGCTGAGCAGTTCCACGGCGCGCGACAGCGTCAGCGTGTCCGGACTGTCGGCCTTGGCGAGGCTGGCGCGCTTCGGCTTCTCGCCGTTCGCCATCTCGACATAGGGGCCGAACCGGCCCGATTTCAGCAGGATCATCTCGCCCTTTTCGGGGTGGATGCCGATCTCGTTGTCGTCGGGGTTGATCGCGCCGTCTCCGCCCTCGGACGAAAACTGGCGCGTGTACTTGCATTCGGGGTGGCGCGAGCAGCCGACGAAGGCGCCGAACTTGCCGAGCTTCATCGACAACTCGCCCTGCTTGCACAGCGGGCAGAGGCGCGGGTTCTCGATCGGATTTCCGTCCGCGTCCTGACGGGGAAAGACATAGGCGCCGAGCGTTTCGTTGAGCGCGTCCAGCACGTGCGTGACGCGCAGGTCCTTGGTGCCGCCAATGTCGGCGGCAAACTGGGTCCAGAAATCACGCAGGAAGGTTTTCCAGTCGAGCTTTCCGTCCGAGATCACGTCGAGCTTTTCCTCGAGGCCGGCGGTGAAGTCATACTCCACATAGCGCGCAAAGAAATTCTCGAGGAAGGCGGTGACAAGGCGGCCTTTGTCCTCTGGCACCAGCGCCTTGCCTTCGACGCGCACATAGCCGCGGTCTTCCAGCGTCGACATGGTGGAGGCGTAGGTGGAGGGCCGGCCGATGCCGAGTTCTTCGAGGCGCTTGACGAGCGAAGCCTCGGTATAGCGCGGCGGCGGGGTGGTGAAGGACTGGTTGGCGTCCGCCTTCAGAAGGTCCGCATGCTGACCTTCGGCCATTTTCGGCAGGCGGCCTTCGGCGTCGTCATCATCGTCGCCGGCGTCATGACCTTCGGTGTAGAGCTTGATGTAGCCATCGAACACGACAACCTGGCCTGTGGCGCGCAGCACGGCGCGCTTGTCGCGCGAGGCGAGGTCGATTGTCGTGCGCTCGAACAGCGCCGCTTCCATCTGGCAGGCCACCGCGCGGCGCCAGACGAGGGTATAGAGTTTCTTCAGGTCGCCTTCGCCGTGATATTCATCCGGGCGCAGATTGAAATCGGTCGGGCGGATCGCCTCGTGGGCTTCCTGCGCGTTCTTCGCCTTCGATGAATAGCGGCGCGTGTTTTCCGGCAGGTAGCGCGCGCCATAGTTCGACTGGATCATCGCGCGGGCGGCGACATAGGCCTCCTCGGCCATGTTGACGCCGTCGGTTCGCATATAGGTGATGCGGCCTTCTTCATAGAGTTTCTGCGCGGCCTGCATGGTGCGCTTGGCGTTGAAGCCGAGTTTGCGGCTGGCTTCCTGCTGCAGCGTGGACGTGATGAAGGGCGGCGGCGGGTTGCGCTTGACGGGCTTCGCCTCGACGCTGGCGACCGAATAGCCGCCGGTCTTGACGATCTCCAGCGCGCGGTCTGCATCGCCCTTGTTGCCGAGGGTGAACTTCTTCAGCGTGTCGCCATTGAGGCTGTAGAGGCGCGCTTCAAACGCGGTGCCATCCGGCGCGCGCAGTTCGCATTCGATGTTCCAGTATTCCTGCGGGCGGAAGAGTTCGATCTCGTTCTCGCGGTCGCAGACGATGCGCAGCGCCACCGACTGCACGCGGCCCGCCGAGCGCGAGCCCGGCAGCTTGCGCCACAGCACCGGCGAGAGATTGAAACCGACGAGATAGTCCAGCGCCCGGCGCGCGAGGTAGGCGTCCACCAGTTCGGCGTCGATCTGGCGCGGGTTTTCCATGGCGGTGGTGACAGCGGTCTTGGTGATCGCGTTGAACACGACGCGCTCGACGACGGTGTCCTTTTTCAGGGCGCGGCGTTTCTTCAGCGCTTCGACGAGGTGCCAGGAAATCGCCTCGCCTTCGCGGTCAGGGTCGGTCGCCAGGATCAGCGTGTCGGCGTCCTTGAGGGCGTTCGCGATATCGGAGATGCGCTTCGCCGATTTGGCGTCCGCCTCCCACACCATCTCGAAATCATTGTCCGGATCGACCGATCCGTTCTTGGACGGAAGGTCGCGGATATGGCCGTAGGAGGCGAGGACCTTATAGTCCTTGCCCAGGTACTTGTTGATCGTTTTGGCCTTGGCAGGCGACTCGACGACGACAAGTTTCATGGCCATTCCCAGTCAGTTCATGTTCGCGGCGTTTTCCCGAAAACCGGTTCCCAATTTTCGGAACGCCGCTTGAAGGGCGGCAGGAATGGTCCGGGGGGGCGGGCCGTGTCAAGGCCGCAGCGGCGTTAGCCGTCCTCGCGGTAGGCAATGAAGGCGAGGGCCGCGAACAGCACGAACAGGGGGGGCGACCAGGCCGCGATCGGCGGCGGGGCCGCGCCTGTAGCCCCGAGGCTGGCCGAAAACTGGGTGAAGAAATAAAGGCCCACAGCCGCCAGAACGCCGGTGGCCAGGAGACCCGAGGTTCCCCCCAGACGCTGCAATCTGAGGCAGGCGAGGGCCCCGATGAGCGCCATCGCGACGAAAAGTACCGGGGTGGCGGTGAGGGTGTACCAGCGCATCGTGTAGCGCGAGGCATCAAGCCCCGCGGCGCGCGTCTGGCCGATGAAACGGGGCAGCGACCAGAAGCCGATGGTGTTCGGCGAGGCAAACTTGTCGAGCAGGGTGACGGCATCGACGTTGGTGGGGATGGCGAGCGTGTCGCGGCGTTCGGGCGGCAGGTTGGGGAGATTCTCGACGAGATTCTCGAGTTGCCAGAAGCCTTCGTGGAGGGTGGCCTTTTCGGCGTCGATGCGGCGCACGAAGGCATAGTCGTTCGTCGGCTTGCGCCCGTCATAGAGGCGCTGTTCCTCGATCAGCTTGACGTCCAGCAGCGTGCGGCCGGAATCCTCGACCTTGCGGGCGTGGATGACATACTGGCTCGTGTCATCGCCCTGGCGCAGCCAGATGCCGGTATCGGCGACCGCCAGTGTTTCCTGGCCGATCTGCAGCAGGCGGGAGCGCTCGAACTCGAACGCCTGCGTGAGGCGCGCGGCGAAGGGGTTGAGGATCAGCGACGAGAAGAGGCCAAGCCCCGCTGCCAGCACGATCACGGGCGTCAGGAAGCGCCAGGCTGACAGGCCGCTGGCGCGGATGATCGAAAGTTCGGAGCGCCGGTTGAGCCGCGTGAAGGCGAGCATGCTGGCGGCGAGCAGCGCGAAGGGCAGGGTCTGCTCGATCAGCAGCGGCAGCTTCATCAACGACAGGCGAATGGCACTGACGAGGCTGAGGCTGACATCGCCGCCGACCGTGCGCAGCTGTTCCACCACGTCGATCATCAGGATCGCGAGCAGCAGGACGCCGAGCACGAGGACGAGCCCCGAAAGGCATTCCTTGAGAATGTAGATCTGGATCCGGGACAGGGTGGGCATCAGGCCATCGCCTTCTTGCGCGAGGCCAGCAGGCTGTCGGCCCGCGCCGTGCGCCGCCCGATCCGGCGTCCGCGCCCGAAATAGACCCAGGACAAGGTCACGATGGCGAGCACCGGCACCGTCCATTGCGCGACGTTGAGGGACGGATCGTCGGAGGCGGCCGATTGTAGCGCGAGCTGGACGACCAGCACCAGGGTCGCGCCGGCCGCCGCGATGCCGATCCGGCGGCTATAGCCCTGCCGGCTGAAATCGCCGCCGAGCACCGCCACGATGGCGAGAAGGGCCATCACGATATTGAGCAAGGGCGTGGTCAGCCGGGCATTCGCCTCGGCGAGGAAGGCGTCCGCCTCCTTGTTCTGGAAGTAATCCTTCCGGTCCACGAAGAACAGCTCGTGCAGGTATTTGTCCGAGGCCTTGAGGATCAGTTCGGAGTCTTCCTTCATGAATTCGGTCAGGTCGAACATGTACTGGTCGAACTCGAGGATCGAGAGTTGCCCGGCTTCGTCGAGTTGCTGGCTGAGCGCGTCGCGCAGCATCATGGTCGGGCGTCCGTCGACCGAGACCAGCGCGGCGGAGCGGGCGAGAATGTCGGTCGGATAGTCCGGGTCCGTCATATCGGAGATCAGCACACCGCGCAGTTCGCCGCCGACCTGTTCGCGCGCATAGAAGGTGAGGCGTTCGCCATTGGTGGTGAACTGGCCCGGCCGGATCAGCGCGGCAGCAAGGTCGGCGCGGGCGACGGAGACCGCCTCACGCATCGTGCGCTGCGAGGCGGGCTGGACCCAGAGGTTCACCGCGAGGTGCATCACCGCGCAGGCGAGCGCGAGACGCAGGATCGGCGAGGCGACCTGCCAGCGCGTCATCCCGGCCGCCTGCGCGACGACGATTTCGGAATCCTTGTGGATACGGTTCAGCGACCAGACCGCACCGACGAAGATGGCCAGCGGCGTGAGCAGCGCCACAACCTGCGGCGAGCCGAGAACGACAATATAGAAGTAGGTCAGCGCCGATTGCCGGTTCTCGAGGATCAGGTCGGTGCGCGACAAGCCCTGCGCGAGCAGGGCCATCAGCACGAGGCTGCCCACGATGATCACCACCGCCTGAAGCACCTGCTGGAACATATGAGCCTGGATTTTCGTCATGACCGGGCGGGGTGCGACACTCTATCGGGGAAAAACAGGCGGTGAGGAGCTGTGAATTCCCTTGCTAACGAGTTGCGCTTGGCGCGTCGATGCTTAGTTTCCGCTGCAAACGGAGTTTCCACACATGAAAATCACTTTCGCAGAAAGCGCCAAGGCCGATATCGCGGCGTTCATCGTCGATGATGACGGCCGGCTTCCCGAAGCCGCCGCGGCGCTCGACAAGGCCAGCGGCGGCCTGCTCAGCGAGGCGCTGGACGGCGGACGGTTTGACGGAAAGACGGGCCAGCAGGCCCTCGTGGTGCTGCCCAAAGGGCTCGATGCCCGGCGGGTGCTGCTGCTCGGCGGCGGCAAGCCAAAGAAGCGCGACAACCGCGCCCTCGAAACCATCGGCGCGAATCTCGTGAAGGCGATCGGTTCCAGCGGCTTCAAGACCGCCTCGATCGTCGGTGGGGATCCCGAATCGGCCGCGCGGGTGGCGGTGGGAGCCAAACTGGCTGCCTATCGTTTCGATACCTATTTCACCAAACTGAAACCGGACCAGAAGCCGAGCCTTTCGGGCCTGACGGTCGTTTCCACAGATCCGAAGGCGGCCAAGGCCGCGTTCGCCCCACTCGATGCGGCCACGGATGGCACCTATCTCGCGCGCGACCTTGTGAACCTGCCGCCGAACGATCTCTATCCCGAATCGTTTGCCGCGAAGGTGAAGGAACTCGAGCCGCTGGGCCTTGAAGTCGAAATCCTCGGCGAAAAGCAGATGGCAAAGCTCGGCATGGGCGCGCTGCTCGGCGTCGGGCAGGGCTCGGTCAAGGAAAGCCAGCTCGGCATCATCCGCTGGAACGGCGGCAAGCCGGGTGAAGACCCGGTCATCCTCGTCGGCAAGGGCGTCTGCTTCGATACCGGCGGCATCTCGCTGAAGCCCGGCCCGAACATGGAGAACATGCGAGGCGACATGGGCGGCGCGGCAGCGGTGACCGGCACCATGCGCGCGCTCGCGCAGCGCAAGGCGAAGGTCAACGTGGTCGGCCTGATCGGCCTTGTCGAGAACATGCCGGACGGCAACGCGATCCGCCCCGGCGACATTCTCCACTCGGCCTCCGGCCAGACCATCGAAGTTCAGAACACGGACGCTGAAGGCCGGCTCGTCCTGTGCGACGTGCTCTGGTACGCGCAGGAACACTTCAAGCCGAAGGCGATCGTGGACCTTGCGACGCTCACCGGCGCCATCGTCGTCTCGCTCGGCCATCACCATGCCGGCATGTTCACGGACTCCGACGATCTCGCTGCCGAATTGACGAAGGCGGGCCTCTCCGAAGGCGAGCGCGTGTGGCGGATGCCGCTCGGCGCGGAGTATGATGTGCAGATCAAGTCGAAGTTTGCCGACATGCGCAATATCGGCGGCCCGGCCGCGGGCTCGATCACGGCGGCGCAGTTCCTCAAGCGCTTCGTCAAGGACGGCGTGAAATGGGCGCACCTCGATATCGCGGGCGTCGCCTGGGTTGAGGGCGAGAAAGCCCCGACCGATCCGAGCTGGGCGTCCGGCTATGGTCCGCGCCTGCTCAACAAATGGATCATGGAAAACTACGAAGCGTAGATCGGCCCAAGCTGGCAAATCGGGCGAGGCGTTCTTATCTGAGCGCCTCGTTTGACAGCCTGCGAGGACGCTTCCGATGCCCACCGTATTGATTACCGGCGCCAGCCGGGGACTGGGCGCGAACGCCGCCCTTCATCTGGCCGCCAAAGGCTTTGACGTGATCGGCACCTATGCCAGCGCCGCCGGCAAGGCCGAAGAGGTCGCTGCCGAGATCAGGGCCAAGGGCCGCAAGGCGGCGATGCTGAAGCTCGACACGGGCGATGCGTCGGCGTTCGACGCGTTTGCCGGCGAGGTGAAGAACGTGCTCTCCGGCTGGGGCGCGCAAGGGCTTGATGGCCTTGTCAACAATGCGGGTTTCGGCGCAGGCGCCTCCATCGCCGAGACCACCGAAGCCCAGCTCGACAGCCTGTTCGCGGTGCACGTCAAAGGCCCGTTCCTGCTGACCGGCAAGCTGCTGCCGCTGATCAACAAGGGTGGTTCGGTCGTGAACCTCTCGTCCGGTCTCGCCCGGTTTTCGTATCCCGGCTACGCGGCCTATGCGAGCATGAAGGGCGCGGTCGAAGTGATGACGCGCTACATGGCGACCGAGTTCGGCCCGCTTGGCATTCGCGTCAACACCCTGGCGCCGGGCGCCATTGAAACCGACTTCGGCGGCGGCGCGGTGCGCGACAACGCGGCGCTGAACGAGATGATTGCCCAGCAAACCCCGCTTGGCCGGGTCGGCTTGCCGGATGACATCGGCAAGGCGATTGCCTTGCTTGTCTCGAACGAGTCTGGCTGGATCAGCGGGCAGCGGATCGAAGCGTCCGGAGCGATCCACTCGTAGGAACACAATGTCCGAAACCCTCCGCCCCGAATGGTGGTTCTACCATCTCTCGCGCACGCCGCTGGAGGTGGCGGCGCCGCCGTTGATGCAGAAATGCCTCGAGGCGGGGTGGCGCGTGCTGGCTGTCTCGCCGGACATGGAGCGGCTGGCGAAACTCGACGCCGCGCTGTGGACGTTCGATGACGCCTCCTTCCTGCCGCACGGCCAGGCAGAGGCGCCGGGGCTGGACGCGGCGCGCCAGCCGGTGCTGCTGTCGGCGAAGCTGAAGAATGCGAACAATGCCGACGCGCTGGTGCTGATGGACGGCACCGATGCGCCGGTGGAGGCGCCATTCCGGCGCTGCATGGTGATCTTCGAGGACGGCGACAAGGACACGCGCGCGCGAGCGCGCGAGCAGTTCAAGGCGGCGAAGGAGTCGGGTCTGGTGACGCGCTATTTCCAGCAGACGTCCGCAGGCGGATGGAAAGAGGCGGGGGTTTAGGGGCGGTTCTGTGTGGCCCATCCTTCGACTTCGCTCAGGATGAGCTCACTTTGCTTGGCGGCAGCAACGTTTCCAAACCACGCTACTCATCCTGAGCGAAGTCGAAGGATGGGCCAAGCGGCACGCCTTTGAGGCATGCTTCAAACCTTCTTCACGAACTCCGATTTCAGGCCCATTGCGCCGATGCCGTCGATCTTGCAGTCGATGTCGTGGTCGCTGTCGACGAGGCGGATGTTCTTGACCTTGGTGCCGCGCTTCACGACGAGGGATGAACCCTTCACCTTCAGGTCCTTGATCACGGTGACGGTGTCACCGTCCGTGAGCGGATTACCGACCGAGTCCTTGATCACATTCGCCGTTGCTGGCGCCGCCTCGGCCCACTCGTGCCCGCACTCGGGGCAGATCAGCATCGCGCCATCCTCATAGGCCAGCACGGATTCGCATTCGGGGCAGGCGGGAAGGTCTTTCATCCTTTGGGTCTTAGCACCAGCTGCGAGCATCTGAACAGCGCCATGCGCTTGCCCTTGTCGCTGCTCAGTTCGCAGTCCCAGACCTGGGTCGTGCCGCCGACATGGACCGGTATGGTCTTGGCGAGGACGCGGCCTTCGAGGGCGGTGGAGAAGAAGTTGGTCTTCAGTTCGATGGTGGTGAAGCCGGTCGCGCCGTCCTTGAGATTGGCGACGGTGGAATAACCGCAGAGCGAGTCGGCCAGGGTGACGAGACTGCCGGCGTGGAGGAACCCGTTGGGCGCATGATGGTAACGCTGGATATCGAAATAGCCTTCGAAGCCGTCACGCGCGGCGCGGGTCACGACCATGTTGATGTGGCCGGGAAGGGCGCCTTCGCTGCGGGCGTTGAAGACCTCCGGTGTGATCAGGCTGTCGGGCATCAGGTAAGTCATGTCGCGGCTCCGTTCTGTTTCGGAACCCTAACGATCGCGGGCGAGGTGTTCAAGTCATGCGCGGCGCGCTTTGACTCCGGGTCTCATCCGAGTACATATGAATCAGACTGACCTTGCTGAGGAGCCGCCACTGAGCGTCCGCGACACGTCTCCCCCCATCACCAATCTTCGTGCCGTCGCCATTCTTGATGCGGCGGAGGCAGAATTCAGTGCTCACGGATTTGATGGCGTCACCTTGCGAACCATTGCCCAACGGGCCGGTGTCGATGTTGCGCTGCCTCATTATTATTTCACGTCCAAGGAAAAGCTGTTCGAGAAAGTGTTCGAGCGGCGCGCGAAAGAGCTGAACGCGTGGCGTGACAAGGCGCTCAACGAAGCGATCGAAGCCGCGCGGCCGGGGGCCCCGACGGTCGAGGCCATCGTGCGCGCCTATCTCGAGCCGCTGCTTATCGGCCCGCACATCAAGGATCCGGGCTGGACAAACTACCTCGCGCTGATCGCGTACGTGAACAACAAGCCGGGCTGGGGCGGAAAGCTGATGGCGGAACATTTCGATCCGCTGATCCGCAAGTTCCTCGATGCGCTTCGCCTGGCCTTGCCGGGGATGCAGGAGCGCGACCTGTTCTGGAACTATCATTGCCTGTCCGGCGCCCTGACGCTGGCCTTCGCCCAGACCGGCCGGATCGACGAATTGTCCGGCGGGCTGGTCCGCTCGAGAGACCTGGATGAGGCGTGCGAGCATATGGCCCGCTTCATGACGGGGGGCTTCCAGACGTCGCGCCGGGGCGCGCCCGCCGCCCGCGCCAAGCCGGCCAGTGCCAAACCAGCGAGCGCCAAACCAGCGAGTGGCAAGGCGGCAAAGCCCGCCCGTCAGAAGAGTACGGCCTAGGCTTCTCCCGTTTGAGGGCTGGGCGGTTGCGGCGGCGGCAGCAGCCCGCTATAGGCCGCGCGAACTCCCAACTCCCAGATCCAGGAAGCCCCGCATGGCCGTACAGCGCACATTCTCCATCATCAAACCGGACGCCACCGAACGCAACCTGACCGGCGCGATCAACGCGGTCATCGAAACCGCCGGTCTGCGCATCATCGGCCAGCGCCGCATCCACATGACGCGCGCACAGGCCGAGCGCTTCTACGGCGTGCACCGTGAGCGCCCGTTCTTCGGCGAACTGGTGGATTTCATGATCTCCGGCCCGGTCGTTGTTCAGGTGCTGGAAGGCGCTGACGCGGTTGCGAAATACCGCGACGTGATGGGCGCCACCAACCCGGCGCAGGCCGCGGAGGGCACGATCCGCAAACTGTTCGCCAAGTCGATCGGCGAGAACTCGGTGCATGGATCCGACTCGGCGGAGAACGCCGCGCTCGAGATCGCGCAGTTCTTCTCGGAAGCCGACATCGCCGGCTGAGGCTGCTGAAATCAGACCCCAAGAAAAAGCCCGCCCGGGTAAACCGGGCGGGCTGATTTTTTTGAGGGGCGGCGCGCCTGGTCTAGCTGCGCGCGTCGTCTTTCAGCTTCTTGGTCATCGAGTCGATCTTGGCGATCAGTTTGTCGGCCGAGCCATTGTTCTTGTCGAGCAGGGAAATGAACTGCGCGCGCTGTTCGATGCCGAGCCAGATCAGGTTGCCGTCGGTGTTGAGGGCGACGTCCACCACCTGGTAATTGCCTTCCTTGCCCTGGACGCGCCAACGCACATCCATTTCCTGGCCGTCCTGGCGTTTGATCACCGTGTTGACGATCGAATCGGTCGGCGAGCGGTCGACTGAACTTTTCACGACGACGGCTTCACCGCGATAGGCATCCAGCTGGGCCTCGTATACGGCAAGCGCATAGTTACGGAATGACTTGCGATAGCGGGTCAGCTCGTCTTTGGTGAAACGGCGGGCATACTTGCCGATGACGAAGTTCGAAACGGCGTCGATGTCCGTGAACTTGTCCATGTAGGCGTTGAAAGTTGCCGTCCGCTCGGCAGCCGAGAGCTTCGGGTTGTTCAGTGTGCTGAGCGCCTCGCTGGCGTTTTTCTGCACATAGGCTTCGGTGCGTGCGTCCGCGAAGGCGGGCAGGGCGAGGGCCGCAACCAGGGTCGCGGCAAGCGTAGATCGGATCAGGTTCTTCATGTGTAGATTCCTTTTTCGCGCGGCGTCCGATTACTCTTCAATTTCGTCAAAATCTGGGAGATCTTCGTACGCATCGGCCTCATTCACTTTTCCATTAGCGATCGCTGCCTGACGCTGAGATGAATAAATACGGCGCAGGGCGACGTAAGGTTCGGGTTGCGAGTTCAATGTTTCAATTTGTTCATCCAGACGCACACGGGCGTTGAGCCCGCCGATGAGGCCCATGCCGGCCCGGACGGCGACATCGGTGTCATCGTCATTGTCGATCTGGACCCAGGTCAGCGGATCGAGCGCCCGGTCCACGCCCGTGCCGATCAGGTCGCGCGGCGTGGTGGGACCGAGCAGGGGCAGAACGAGGAAGGGACCGCTCTCGACCCCCCAGACGCCGAGCGTCTGTCCGAAGTCTTCCGAATGGTCTTCGAAGCCGAAATGCTCTGCCGCGTCCCACAGGCCCAGAAGGCCCACGGTCGTGTTCAGCGTGAAGCGGGCGGCGGTCGTGCCGGCACGGGAGGGCTCGGCCTGCAACAGGTCGTTCGCGAAGACGACCGGGCCGCCGAGATTGTCGAGGAAGTCGCTTGCACGGTCGCGGGCAAATGCCGGCGTGACAGTCTTGTAGGCCATGGCGACCGGGCGGAGGGCGTATTTGTCGACCCCGTTGTTCAGGGCGAACATCTGGCGGTTGAAGCCCTCATACGGGTCGGCGATTTCGCCGGGAACGGTGGCGGGGGCAGTCGCGCAGGCCGAGAGGGCAAGCGAGGCCAAGGCGGCGCTGGCGGCGTTTTTCATGGGAGGGTTTCCTGCAAGAACGGCTGATAGATGGCGTGACAGTGCAAAAGGTTCAACGGGTGAGCGTGGCAACTCGGTCATCTAACGAGAATTTGATGCTACCGTCTTAACTCTGCAATCGGCGTTCAAGGTGGTTGTAAGGCCAGAAGCCGGTTGCCAGATCATATAAATGAATGTTTATATGTATGCCATGAGTCCTGTCGAAGATCTGATCGAGAAACTGAAGGCTGCCGGTGAGCCAACCCGGCTGCGCCTGCTCGCGCTGCTGCGCGATCACGACCTGTCGGTGGGCGAGCTGGTGCAGGTGCTCGGGCAGAGCCAGCCGCGGCTGTCGCATCATCTCAAGAATCTCTCCGAAGCCGGCCTCGCGGAACGGCTGCCCGAGGGGGCATTTGTCTTCTACCGGGCGGCGCGGTCCGGAGCGGGGCTGGCGTTTCTGGACCAGCTGTTCGGACAGGTCAGCCCGGATGCGCCCGAGTTCCAGGAAGACCGGGACAAGTTGCGGACCGTGATGACCGCCCGCGCGGCCTCCGCCGAAACGTATTTCTCGAGCATCGCGGAGACCTGGGACTCGTTGCGGGCGCTGCATTTTCCAAACGAGGCTATCGAGAACACGCTGCTCGAGCTGGCCGGGAGCGGGCCGCACCGGCGCGTGGTGGATTTCGGAACGGGCACGGGGCGGATGCTGCTGCTTTTTTCCGGGCTGGCGGCCGAGGCCGAGGGAATCGATTTCAGTCACCGGATGCTGACCGTGGCGCGGGCGAACCTTGAACGCGCGGGTGTCAGCAACAGCCGCGTGCGCTTTGGCGACGTGTCGGCGGCGCCGTTCGAGGACGCCTCGGCCGATCTCGTGATCGTGCATCAGGTGCTGCATTATCTTGACACGCCGGGCGACGCGATTGCCGAGGCGGCGCGCATCCTGATGCCGGGGGGCAAGTTGCTGGTGATCGATTTTGCGCCGCATGACCTCGAATTCCTGCGGGCCGAGCATGGCCACCGCCGGCTTGGCGTGCGCCATGATGCCTTGTCGGAATGGGCCCATGCCGCGGGCCTGAAGCTCGAGGCACCGCGATCGTTCGATCCGCCGGCGCCGGATGCGCCCGGCCTTACCGTCAATATCTGGCAGGCGATCAAGCCTGCCATCGCCAAAGCGAGGGCGGCATGATCCGCACACTGACACAAGCTGACCGGGGCGCCGAGCCGCTGCGCGTCTCGTTTGAGTTCTTCCCGCCGAAGAGCGAGGCGATGGCGACGCGTCTCTGGGATACCGTCAAGCGGCTGGAGCCGATGGCGCCGGATTTCGTCTCGGTGACCTATGGCGCGGGCGGCTCGACGCGCGAGCGCACGCACGACACCGTGCGCCGGATCGCGGCGGAGACGGCGCTGCGGCCTGCTGCGCACCTGACCTGCGTGTCGGCAACCCGGGAAGAAGTGCTGGCGATTGCCGAGGCCTACTGGCAGGCGGGCGTGCAGCATATCGTGGCGCTGCGCGGTGATCCGCCGGCGGGCATGGGCACGAAATATGAGCCGCATCCGGGCGGGTTTCTCGACTCGGTGGATCTCATCCGTGGGCTGAGGGCGCACCGGCCCGAGCTCGGAAAGTGCTTCGAGATATCCGTCTCGTGCTATCCGGAGCTGCATCCGGAGAACAAGGGCTGGGACGCGGAGATCGCGTTCCTCAAGGCGAAGCAGGACGCGGGCGCGGACCGGGCTATCACGCAGTTTTTCTTTGAGCCGGACGTCTATTTCGAGTTTCTCGAGCGCGCACGGGCAGGCGGTGTGACGCTGCCGATCGTGCCGGGTATCATGCTGCAACCGAACTTCACGGGCCTGAAGCGCATTTCGGCGCTGTGCGGCGCGACGGTGCCGCATTGGCTGGAGCGGCTGTATGAGGGGCTCGAGGAAGATGACGAGACGCGCGACCTCGTGACGGCGACCGTGGCGGCCGAGCTTTGCCACAAGCTGCATGAGCGGGGCGTACGCGATTTCCATTTCTATACGTTGAACCGCGCAAGTCTCGCATTGTCGACGTGCCGGCTGCTCGGGCTGAAACCGCAATCCGCAAAGGCGGCGTGACCATGGACGCTAAGACAAGATTATCCGCACTGGAAGCCGAAGCGGCGAGGCGCATCCTCATCCTGGACGGCGCGATGGGCACGATGATCCAGACCTGGGCGCTGCAGGAAGAAAACTTCCGTGGGCAGAGGTTTGCCGACTGGGCCTCGCCGCTGCGGGGAAACAACGACCTGCTCAACCTGACGCGGCCGGACATCATCGCGGCGATCCATCAGCAGTATTTCGAAGCGGGCGCGGATTTCGTCGAGACGAACACGTTCAGCGCGACGACCATCGCGATGGCGGACTACCGGATGGAAGCGCTGGCCGACGAGATCGCCTCGGAAGGCGCGCGGATTGCGCGCGAGGTGGCAGACAAGCTCGAAGCACAGGACGGCAAGCCGCGCGGCGTGCTGGGGGCGATCGGCCCGACGAACAAGACGCTGTCGCTGTCGCCGAAGGTGAGCGATCCGGGCTACCGGGATGTGACATTTGACCAGGTGCGCGAGGCCTATGCGGCGCAGGCACGTGCGATGGCGCCGTTCATCGACATGTTCCTGATCGAGACGGTGTTCGACACGCTGAACGCCAAGGCGGCGATTAAGGCGCTGATCGACCTGCGCGAGCAGGAAGGCATCGACCTGCCGATCATCATTTCCGGGACGATCACGGACGCGTCCGGCCGGACGCTCAGTGGGCAGACGGCCGAGGCGTTCTGGAACTCGGTGCGCCATGCGCGGCCCTGGGCGATTGGCCTGAACTGCGCGCTCGGCGCCGACCTGATGCGCCAGCACATCGCGGCGATTTCGCGTGTCGCCGATACGCGCGTGATTGCCTATCCGAATGCCGGCCTGCCGAACGCGTTTGGCGCCTATGACGAGACACCGGACCAGACGGCCGGCCACCTCGGCGAGTGGGCGAAGAGCGGGCTTGTCAATGTGCTCGGCGGCTGCTGCGGGACGACGCCGCCGCACATCGCGGCGATTGCGGGCGCGGCCAGGGGCAAGGCGCCGCGGGCAGTGCCGGTGCTGAAGCCGGCGCTGAGATTGTCCGGACTCGAACCGTTTGAAGTGGCGTCCTGATGGGCGCTGAGGTTCGCAGCGGCGACCTGTTTGTGTTCTACGGGCTCCTGAAGCAGGGGGCCGCAGGCGCGCCGTCATCCCTGGACCTTGCGGGCGCCGGCACGTTTGGCGCGCCATGCCGGTTTCTCGGGCGGATGGTGGATCTGGGGGGCTTTCCAGGTGTCGTGGCGGGAGATGTGCTGTGCCACGGTCTGCGCTGGCGGGTGCGCGATGCGGGGATCGTGCCGGAGATGGACGCGTTCGAGGATGTGACGGAGGATCCGGCGACCTCGCTTTACCGGCGCGGGCAAGTGGCGCTGCGCGATGATGCGGGGATGGCGACGGGCGAGGACGCCTGGATATACTGGTATAATCAGTCCGTGGACGGATATCCGCCTGTCCCGGATGGAAACTGGCCGCTGGACGCGGGGAAGACAAGAAAATGACGAACTCCTCCCAGAGCTTCATCAATATCGGTGAGCGCACGAACGTGACCGGTTCGGCCGTGTTCCGGAAGATGATCACCGATGGCCGCTATGGCGACGCCGTCGAAGTTGCGCGCCAGCAGGTGGAGAGCGGCGCGCAGGTCATCGACGTCAACATGGACGAGGGCATGCTCGACGGCGTCCTCGCGATGACGACGTTCCTGAACCTGATCGCGGCGGAGCCTGACATTGCGCGCGTGCCGGTGATGATCGACTCGTCCAAGTGGGAGGTGATCGAGGCGGGCCTGAAATGCGTGCAGGGCAAGGGCATCGTCAACTCGATCTCGATGAAGGAAGGCGAGGCGAAGTTCATCGAGCAGGCGCGGGCCTGCCTCTCCTACGGGGCGGCCGTGGTCGTGATGGCGTTCGACGAAGTGGGGCAGGCGGATACGGCTGCGCGCAAGATCGAGATCTGTCAACGGGCCTACCGTATACTGACGGACCAGGTGGGCTTTGCGCCGCAGGATATCATCTTTGATCCGAACATCTTCGCTGTGGCGACGGGTATCGAGGAGCATAACAACTACGCTCTCGATTTCATCGAGGCTGCAAAGGTGATCCGTGAGACGTGCCCGGGCTGCCATATCTCGGGCGGGCTTTCGAACGTGTCGTTCAGCTTCCGGGGCAACGAGCCTGTGCGCCGGGCGATGCATTCGGTGTTTCTCTATTACGCGATCCCGGCCGGCATGGACATGGGCATCGTGAATGCCGGGCAGCTCGACATTTATGATGACATCGAGCCGGACCTGCGCACCCGCGTCGAGGATGTGATCCTCAATCGCCGGGCGGATGCGACGGACCGGCTGCTGGAGATCGCCGAGCGGTTCAAGGGCCAGAAGGGCAAGGCGCAGGAGAAGGACCTCTCCTGGCGCGAGGCGACGGTGGCCAAGCGGCTGGAATATGCGCTGATCCATGGCATCACCGAGTTCATCGATCTGGACACGGAGGAAGCGCGCCTTGCGGCAGAGCGCCCGCTCCATGTGATCGAGGGCCCGCTGATGGACGGCATGAACGTGGTCGGCGACCTGTTCGGGTCCGGCAAGATGTTCCTGCCGCAGGTGGTGAAGTCCGCGCGGGTGATGAAGCAGGCAGTGGCCTGGCTTGAGCCCTTCATGGAAGAAGAAAAGAAGCGCCTCGGCACGGAAGCGAAGTCGAACGGCCGTGTGCTGATGGCGACCGTGAAGGGCGATGTCCACGATATCGGCAAGAATATTGTCGGCGTGGTGCTCGCCTGCAACGGCTATGACATCATCGACCTTGGTGTGATGGTGCCGGCCGAGAAGATCCTCGACACGGCGGTGCGCGAGAAGGTCGATATCATCGGCCTGTCGGGCCTGATCACGCCGAGCCTTGATGAGATGGTGTATGTCGCCAGCGAGATGCAACGGCGCGGCATGACGCAGCCTCTTCTGATTGGCGGAGCTACAACGAGCCCGGCGCATACGGCGGTGAAGATCGATCCCGTGATCCGCTGTGCGCCGGTGATCCATGTCGCGGATGCAAGCCGCGCGGTCGGTGTGGTCTCGACGCTTTTGAACGACGACGACAAGCCGGGCCTTATCGCGCAGACGCGGGCGCGGTACGAGCGGATGCGCGAGGCGCGCAAGGATGGTCCGCCCAAGGAGCGTTTGCCGCTCGCGGTGGCCCGAAAGGCGGCGTTCCGGCCGGACTGGGCCGGCTATGAGGCGCCGAAGCCGACCTTCACCGGCGCGCGCAGTTTCAAGGATATCGATCTGGCGACGCTGGCGCGTTACATCGACTGGACGCCGTATTTCTCGGCCTGGGACCTCGCCGGGCACTATCCGGAAATCCTGCAGGACCCGGTGGTCGGCGAGGCGGCGCGGGGCCTGTGGCGCGATACCGAAGCGATGATGCAGCAGCTGATCGGCGAAGCCTGGTTCAAGCCGAAGGCAGTGGTCGGTTTCTGGAGTGCCAATGCGGTGGGCGATGATATCCGGCTCGAGACCGGGGATACCTTCTTTACGCTCCGCCAACAGATGAAAAAGGACAATGAGCGGGCAAACTACGCGCTCTCGGATTTTGTCGCGCCGGAAGGCGAGGACTGGATTGGCGGGTTCTGCGTGACGGCCGGCGCGGAAGCGGACGTCATTGCCGAAGACTTCAAGGCGAAGGGCGACGATTATTCCTCGATCATGTGCAAGGCGCTGGCGGACCGGTTTGCCGAAGCGATGGCGGAATACATGCACGAGCGCGTGCGCAAGGAACTCTGGGCCTATGCGCCGGATGAGGCCCTGACGACACCGGAGCTGATCGGCGAGAAGTATCGCGGCATCCGCCCGGCACCGGGCTATCCCTCGCAGCCCGAGCATACCGAGAAGGCGACGCTGTTCCGGCTGCTCGACGCGGAGAAACACATCGGCGTGTCCCTCACGTCAAGCTATGCGATGAGCCCCGCAGCGTCCGTATCCGGACTGTATCTCGCGCATCCGGACGCGATCTATTTTGCGCTCGGGCGCATCGAGCGCGATCAGGTTGAGGATTATGCCCGCCGAAAGGGCTGGGACATCAAGACGGCGGAACGCTGGCTGGCGCCGGTGCTGAACTATGATCCCTACGTACTGGTCGAGGCATAACGCGTGCGCCTGCAGGCCGTGACGCTGGTCGTGCCGGACTATGATGCGGGCATTGCGTTCTTCGTCGGAAAGCTTGGGTTCGAGCTGATCGAGGACACGCCCGTCGGCGAAGGCAAGCGTTGGGTTTTGGTTGCGCCGAAAGGGGGCGAGACGCGGCTACTGCTGGCCGAAGCCAAGGGGCCAATCCAGGCCGCCGCGATCGGCAATCAGGCAGGTGGGCGCGTCGGCTTCTTTCTGGAGACGGATGATTTCGACCGGGATCATGCGAACTTCACAGCTAACGGCGTGACTTTCATTGAGACGCCGCGCCGCGAAGACTATGGAACGGTTGCGGTTTTCCGGGATGCGTTCGGCAACCTCTGGGACCTGATACAATACGCGCGCTGATCGTGTCGCCTCTATCGACGGCGCGGCGAGTCGCTGTAAGCCTGCGCCTGCAAGACATACCATCTGGGAGCGCTCCATGCCGAAATCCCGACTGCGGAGCGAGAACGCGAAGATCATCGCGACGTTGGGGCCGCGCAGCCGTTCGTTGAAGGAAATCCGGGCGCTGGCGGAAGCGGGCGCGGATGTGTTCCGGCTGAATTTCTCTCATGGCAGTCATGAAGATCACCGGCTGACACTGGAGACGGTGCGCAAGGTTGAGGGCCTCGTCGGGCGCCCGCTGGCGGCGATGGCGGATTTGCAGGGGCCGAAGGTGCGCGTCGGGAGCTTTCCCGGCGGCGAGATGAAAGTCGCGTGGCGCAGCGAGTATCCGCTGGTGGCGGCCGAGACGACGGATGCGATGGGCACGATCCCGGTGCCGCACAAGGCGATCCTTGACCAGCTGGCCATCGGTGACACGATCCTCGTGGATGACGGCAAGCTGATCTTCACGGTGATGGCGGCAGGCGCTGCGCCGCGCGTGCGCGCCGATGTGCCGGGCAAGATTTCCGACAAGAAGGGTTTCACGGTGCGCGGCAAGGCGCTGCCAGTCAAAGCGCTGACCGAGAAGGACAAGGCCGACCTCGAATTCGCGCTCTCGATCGGCGTGGATATTGTCGCGCTGTCCTTCGTCCAGTCCGTTTCGGACATCTCGATGACAAAGGCGATCATCCAGGGCCGGGCCCCGCTGATCGCGAAACTGGAGAAGCCTGCAGCGCTCGGTGAGTTGCGCGAGATCATCCATGCGGCGGACGGCGTGATGGTGGCGCGGGGTGATCTGGGCGTCGAGTACCCACCGGAAGAAGTGCCGGTGATCCAGCGCCGCATCATCCGGGCGGCGCGCGCAGCCGGGCGGCCCGTGATCGTTGCGACGCAGATGCTGGAATCGATGATCGAGAATTCGGCGCCGACACGGGCCGAGGCGTCGGATGTGGCGACAGCCATCTATCAGGGTGCGGACGCTGTGATGCTGTCGGCGGAGACGGCAGTGGGACGTCATCCGGCGACGGCGGTGGCGATCATGTCGCGCATCATCCGGGCGACCGAGAATGCCGAGGATTACCGGCGATCGCTGCTGCAGTTCGACGGGGATTCGAACGAGACCAGCGCCATTGACGTGATCGCCAAGACGGCCACCGAGATGGCGGAAGCTGAGGGCGCGGCTGCGCTGGCCCTGCGCACGGGGGCCTTCGAGCGCCTGGCCCGGTTCGCGCGGGTGCGTGGCACGACACCCATTCTCTACGGCTCGATGGATGAGAGCCGCGTGCGGCAGGCATGTCTGCTCTGGGGCGTGCATCCGCAAAAGCTCGATGCGGCGGTCGAGAACTGGTACCGCGCGTTGATGAAGGCCGCCGGGCTTGAAGGGCGCGTGGCCTATGCGCGATGGGCGGGAGACGACGCGCGGTTTGCCTGGGAGATCGGTGTCGGCAAGGGCCTCGATGGCAAGCCGATCACTGGCGTATGATCAGCTGTCCCTGACGGAATTCGTAGGAGTCGAGCTGGCCGAGGAAGGTCATGCCCAGCAGGGACTGGTCGAGTTCGGTGCGCAGGATCATCGCGTCGACATTCTCGATCTTCACCTTGCCGATGCGGATGCTGGGGATCGTGACGGGCGCGCCATACGTGACACCGCCGGCGGTGCGGATTTCGGCGTCAAAGTCGAGCTCCTCCGGCTTCAGGCCGAGCCGCTGGGCGTCGCGATAGGTGAGCGCGACGATGCTGGCACCGGTATCGACGAGGAACTGAATCTGGGTGCCGCTGACGTCGGCCCGTGTCCAGAAATGGCCATCGGCTTCCTGGTCGATGAAGGCAGAGCGCGAGCCGGGGGCCTGGATGGGTTCCTGGGTGGCGACCGCCATCGTCGGGGGCTGGGGTTCGTCCGCGTGTTCCTCGAATCTGGGGGCGAGGCCGAACGCGATCGACATCGCGATCGCGACGGCGGCAAACATGACGAGGAAGAGGTTGCGCAGGGTCATCGCTCAGCGCTTTCCGATGGCTTCAAGATGGGCGATCCGCTCGGGCAGGCGGGCGATCACATCGTCCCGCGCTTCGGGGGTCATCTGCACCCAGCGGCCGATTTCGGGCAGCGTGCGGCCACAGCCAAGGCAATAGCCGGTCTGGCCGTCAACGGCGCAAACCTTGATGCAAGGGGTTTTGATGGGTGGAATGGGCATGGAAGCAGCGATACCGGAAGCGGAAAGAACAACAAGTATGGCACACACGGCGTAATAAATCCTTGCCGGACAGGCCCCAGAATCTTTGATATTAAAGGGAAAGCGCCCCTGAACTGCGCCTGGAGTGATCTGACTTGAGCGAAACTGCTGCCCAGAAATCACCGCTGTCGGATGCGCGCGAGCTGATTCTCAAACCGGTCGAGGCCGACACTGTATCCGGAAAGCGGGTCCGCGAGGCGTTGATGGGCATGGGCCGGGAGGGCGATTTCGGCCGCCTTGGCGAGGCCGCCGAATGGCTCGCCCGATGGCAGCGCCGGTTTCCGCCGCGCATCGAGAAGCCGACGCTTGCAATCTTCGCCGGCTCGCATGGCATCGTCGAGGCAGGCGTATCGCTGTCCAGCAATCTCGATACGCAGGCCCATATCAAGGCATTGACCGACGGGCGCGCGCCCTTGTCCGCGATTGCGGCGCAAGCCGGCGCCAACGTGCGGGTGTTCGAACTGGCGCTGGACCGGCCGACGCCGAGCATCGCCAAGGAAGCGGCCATGACCGAGCGCGAATGCGCCGCGACCATCGCTTATGGGTTTGAAGCGGTCGAGGACCAGCCCGATCTCCTTGCGATTGCCGTCTCAGGCGCCGGGGTCGGGACGGCCGCCGCCGCCGTTGCCTGCGCGCTGTATGGCGGCTCACCGGAATACTGGGTGCGGCCGAGCGCCCAGACGCCGGCCAGCCTGTCGGACAAGCGCAGCGTGCTGGTATCGGATGCCTTGCGGCTGCACCGGGGGCATATGGCGGATCCGCTGGAAGCCTTGCGTTGCCTCGGCGGGCGGGAACTCGCGGCGTGCGTGGGCGCGATCATCGCCGCGCGGCATCAGAGCATTCCCGTCTTGCTCGACGGCTTTGCCACGACCATCGCTGCGGGCGTCGTGCACGCGGTCTCACCCTCCGCAGTAAGCCATTGCCTCGCGGCCCACATAACCCAGCGTCCGGCGCATGAAGCGGCGCTGGAACGGATCGGTCTCGCGCCTCTGCTCCAGTTGCAGTTCCAGACGGGTGGAGGGCTCGGTTCGGCGACCGCGATCGGTGTGCTGAAGACCGCCTGCGCGCCCTTTATTGCCAAGCCGGCGGGCCTTTAACCTAAGGTCAGTGCGGCATTCTTTACGTTTACGTGCACGTCACCTTGCCAGTGCACGGTTTTGACTGACATAGAGGTGCCAATAGGCACCCAGAGGCACCGGAGGACGACCCGCCATGAATCTTGATTTTACGCCTGAAGAAACCGCTTTCCGTGACGAAGTCCGCGCGTTCATCCGCGAAAATTACCCGAAGGAACTCGCGGGTATGGGATCGCGCGAAGACCTGACGCGAGAGCAATTTCTCGCCTGGCACAAGATCCTTGGCAAAAAGGGCTGGTCGGCTCCGGCCTGGCCGAAAAAGTATGGCGGCACCGGCTGGACCTCGACCCAGCGTTACATCTGGTCGGAAGAGAATGCCCGCGTTGACGCGCTGATGCCGCTTCCGTTCGGCGTCTCGATGGTCGGACCCGTCATTTATACGTTCGGCAGCGAAGAGCAGAAGGCGAAGCACCTTCCGGGCATCCTGGCGGGCGACGTCTGGTGGGCACAGGGCTATTCCGAACCGGGCGCAGGTTCCGACCTCGCAAGCCTCAAGACGACCGCCGTTCGTGACGGCGACCATTACGTGATCAACGGCCAGAAAACCTGGACGACGCTGGCCCAGCATGCGGACTGGGGCTTCTTCCTCTGCCGCACGGACCCCTCGGCCAAGTCGCAGGAAGGCATCAGCTTCATCCTCGTCGACATGAAGACGCCGGGCATCGAAGTGCGCCCGATCCGCCTGATCGACGGCACCCATGAAGTCAACGAAACCTGGCTGACGGACGTTCGCGTGCCGGTCGAGAATCTCGTTGGCAAGGAAAACGAAGGCTGGACCTACGCGAAGTTCCTGCTGGCGCACGAGCGGTCCGGCATCGCCGGCGTCGCGCGTTCGAAGCGCGGCGTCGAGCGTCTGCGCTCGATCGCTTCATCGGAAACCGTTGACGGGACCCCGCTGATCCTGAACGGCGACTTCTCCCGCAAGATCAGCCAGCTGGAAATCGATCTGACGGCGCTGGAGTTCACCGAACTTCGCACGCTGGCCTCGGAAGCCCAGGGCAAGGGCCCGGGTCCGGAAAGCTCGATCCTCAAGATCAAGGGCACCGAAATCCAGCAGCGCCTGACCGAGCTGACGCTCGAGGCGGTCGGCAACTATGGCGCGCCGTATGCGCGCGGCATGGAAGGCCACGGCGTCAACGACCTTGGGGTCGGACCAGAATACTCGAACTTCGCCGCCGACACGTATTTCAACATGCGCAAGACGTCGATCTATGGCGGGTCCAACGAGATCCAGCGCAACATCATTACAAAGATGATCCTCGGCCTTTAAGGCCGCGGACACAGGGAGGGACCAGGCAATGGATTTCAATTTCACTGAAGAACAGACGATGATCCGCGACAGCCTCGCACGGCTGATCAAGGACCAGTATGACTTCGACACGCGCCGCAAGGTCATCGCCTCGAGCGAAGGCTGGCGGCCGAAGATGTGGGCCCAGTTCGCCGAACTCGGCCTTCTGGCCGCCCCGTTCAGCGAGGAAGACGGCGGCCTTGGCGGCGGTCCGATCGACGCGATGGTCGTGATGGAAGAGTTCGGCAAGGGCCTCGTGATCGAGCCCTACCTGCAGTCGGTCGTGATCGGCGGCGGGTTCCTGAAGCGCGGGTCGGATGGTCAGAAGGCGGAGCACCTCGCCCCGATGATCGCCGGCGAGCGCGTGTTCGCGTTTGCCTATGCCGAGCCGAAAGGCCGCTACAATCTGGCGGACCTCGAGACGACAGCGACCAAAGACGGCGCGGGCTGGAAGATCTCCGGTCACAAGGCGGTGGTCGTGGGTGCGCCCTGGGCGAGCCACCTGATCGTCACGGCACGGACGGGCGGCGCCCGGCGCGATACCAAGGGCATCGGCGTGTTCATCGTGGCGAAGGATGCCAAAGGCGTCACCACGCGGGACTATCCGACGGTTGACGGCCGCCGCGCCTCGGAAGTGCATTTCGACAACGTGTCGGTGGGCGCTGACGCGGTGATCGGCGACGCTGCGGGCGGCCTGCCACTGATCGAACGTGTGACCGATGAAGCGATCGCCGCGCTCTGCGCCGAGGCCTGCGGCGCAATGAAAGTCGCCCAGACGATGACGGTCGAATACTCGCGTCAGCGCAAGCAGTTCGGCACGCCGATCGGCAAGTTCCAGGTGCTGCAGCACAAGATGGTCGACATGTTCATGGAAGCCGAGCAGTCGGTCTCGATGACCTACATGGCGACGCTGAAACTGGACGAGGATGACGTGACGCGGAAGAAGGCGGCCTCGGCCGCCAAGGTCCGCATCGGTCAGGCCGGACGCTTTGTCGGGCAGAATGCGATCCAGATCCATGGCGGCAACGGCATGACCGATGAATATGCCATCGGCCACTACTTCAAGCGCCTGACGATCATCGACTCCGAGTTTGGCAACGTCGATCACCACTTGAAGCGGTACACGGACCTTTCGGCCACCGAGGTTCTGGTCGCTGCCGAGTAAGCCTCGTCCGTAATCGGATAAAGCAGGCGGGGCTGGAGCGATCCGGCCCCGTTTTTTATGGCTTGGCGGCAGCGGCCAGCATGCGCTGGATGGCGGCGATGGCGTCGTCATGAGACAGGCGCGTGCGCGCATGCTTGCGGGCGCCGTCGGACAGACCGATGCGGCGCGGGCCATCCGCGGCAAGGCTGAGGATCTCGGCGGCGAAGGCGTCCGGGCCCGGCGCAGAGACCACCAGATCGTCCAGCACATTGCCGAAGCCTTCAAGGGCCAGCGGATAGACGACGCAGGGCAAGCCGAGCAGCAGATACTCGGCCACCTTGATGCTCGTGCCGGTGGCAAAGCGGGTCGGCGCGACGCCGATGGCGTTGGCGCCGCCGATGGACTCAAGCGACTCCAAGCGGCCCAGTACCTTGACGCCGGGCAGGGCGGCGCGGGCGGGCGTCAGGGTTTTACCGATCGAACCAACGATCCAGAATTCGAGCGCAGGTGCCTTGGCGCGGACCTTCGGCCAGATATCATCGAGAAAATGGTTCACCGCTTCGGCATTGCCGCCGTGCACGGTGCCGATGAAGACAACGCGGGGTTCGCCCGTCGTTTCCCCCATTTTGTAATCCGGCGCATCAGGAGGCACCCAGACCATCTGCACATCCGGCAGGTGCCGCTTCACCTTCGCCAATTCGTTGGCCGAGATAAAGAAGATCAGATCGCAGGCCGACAGCCAGCCGATTTCGGTTTCGAGGCTCGTCTCGTCAAAGTCGATCACCTGCCCGCCTTCACGAAAGCGCTCGGCACGATCGGACAGCAGGTCGTGCATCAGGCAAGACCGAATGGTTTTCGATTTGAGCTTCTTGAGTACGGGGCCCATCGAGCTGTACTCGGCCAGTGTGATGGCAGAGGGGCTGGCATCGCAGGCACGCGCCACGATGGTCGCTTCCTGGTCGCTGATCTCGCGGCCGAGATAGCTGGGGATGATGATCCTCGCGCCCAGCCGGCGAGCCGCTTCCTTCACCAGGCGAACGGCGAAGCGGGTCCAGATGCGGGGCGAGAGGGACCAGTAGCGGCTGCCGAACTTGATGGCGCCAGGCCAGAGGATGCTGGTTGTGAGGTTTGCGAGGCGCGGGTGGACGCTGGCCCAGGGGCGATTGCCGAAAGATTGCCAGGGCGCAAACACAAGTCGCATGTCGGTGCCGGAGCGCTGCACCATTCGCATGAAGGTTTCGAGATAGGCGCAGTTACCGGTCGCCATGTTGTCGAGCTGGCGCTGGACGAGAATGTCCATCACCGGGCGCTTTGAATCGGCTGTTGCGTTAGATTCGGACATGACACTTGTCTGCAAGAAGAGGCTCGCGCGGGCAATGCAAGTCCGCGGCCAATGGGCCAGCATATACAGTGACGATTATGCGGTAACGGGCGCTGCCGGGGTGCGGTTAAGGGCCGCTTTCAGTTCTGCGATTGCGTCCTCGACGTCACGGCAGGCCGCCTGCAGTTCGCCAGCAAGGGCTGGCGTGCTTTCGGGCAGATTGCAGTTGATAAACCCTATGGCTTGCTCGATCACCGCCAGATGAAAGGCAGCGGAGACGGGCCGGGCGTCCAGCCGGGATCGGTCAGGGTCAATTCCGGAGATGCAATCCATATTAGAAAAATACAGAAATTCGCGTTAAAGTAAATACAGATTGCAAGGCTTTCGGCTTCCCATCGAAATCGGGCTTAGCCTTAGGCCTGCCTTGCCCAGAGGGCTTCCAGATCCTTCGCCATGGCTTCGGATTTGCGTGCGACCGGCTCTGGCACGCGGAAACCGACGATGGCTGTGCCTTCGAGGGAGCTTGTTTCGGACCGTTTGACCGGCCAGCGCGCGCCGGCGATCAGATTGGCCCCGAGATCGGCCAGCAGTTCGCCGAACTCGGATTCGCGCCCGTCCCGGAACAGGGGCAGCCAGAGCAGGATAATCCCTGTTGGCCAGCGCTTGAGCGCTTTCGGCGTCCAAAGCGCGAGCGCCTCGATATCGCGGCGCGTTTCGTAGCTGGGGTCCGAGAAAACCACGATCTGTTCGTGTCCGCGCGGGGCGAGTTTCAGCGCGCCCGCATAGCCGTCGGCTTCGCGGATCAGGACGCGGGGGTCGGCGCCGATGTTTTCCGTCAACGCCTTGAACTCGGCCGGATGGCGCTCGAACAGGATGGCGCGCGCAGAGGCCGGCAGGCGGGCGAGGGCGAGGGCGGGCGAGCCCGGATAGTCCTTTTCCGTCCGTTCCCGGACGAGACTGAGCCAATCGCCGAAGCCTGCAGGCGCTTCGCCCTTGAGCAGGGCGAGGATGCCCGTGTCAGCCTCGCCGCCCTTGCGGGCTTGCGGGCCCGTCAGGTCATATCGTCCGCGGCCGGAATGCGTCTCGACATAGAGGACGGGCCGGGAGCCCTTCGCCACATCGCGCAGCACCAGGTCCAGCATGGCGTGCTTCAGCACGTCGGCGCGGTTGCCCGCGTGAAATCCGTGCTGGTAGGACAGCATCGCCGGTTACTGCCCGCCGAGGCTTTCCTTGCGGGCCGCTTCGAACTCGTTCCCGGCATACCAGGTCGGCCAGTCGGTGGACTTCGCGATATCGCGGCCGACCTGGAAGAGGGCCTGGATGTCTTCCTCGAAGCCGGTCAGGTCCCAATCGTCCGAGTATTCGTCCATCGGCTTGTGGTAGCGCTCGGCGGTGTAGGCGGCTGCGGCGGCCTTGCCGGCAGCGACGCCGCCGTCAACCTTGTCCTCGCCGCCATCGGCGTAGAGCATCGGCACGCCCTTCTTGGCGAAAGAGATGTGGTCCGAGCGATAGAAGTAGCCGGCTTCGGGCGTCGGATCCGGTTTGATCACGCGGCCCTGCGTGGTGAGGATTGCCGCGAGACGGTCCTCGAGTTCCGAGGCGCCGTAGCCGATCACCACGACATCCTTCGTGCGGCCGATCGGCAGCGCGCCGTCCATGTTGATGCCGGCGACGATCTTGTTGAGCGGGACGGTCGGGCTTTCGGCATAATAGGCTGAGCCGAGCAGGCCGGATTCTTCGAGCGTGACGGCGACGAAGATGGCCGAGCGGTCGATGGTTTCGGCCTTCATCGCTTCGGCAATTTCAAGCAGCGCGGCAGTGCCGGTCGCGTTGTCGACAGCGCCGTTGAAGATGTCGTCGGCGTAGAAGTCTTCGCCTTCCTTGCCGGTCTTCTCACCCGTCTTCATGCCGAGGTGATCCCAGTGCGCCGTGTACAGAACATATTCGTCTGGCTTGGTGGCGCCGGGAAGCAAGCCGACCACATTCCGGCTCGAGAGGGCGTCGATGGTCTGGTTGATCGTGCCGCGCACCTTCAGGCCTTCCATCACGACGGGCTTGAATCCGCGTGCGTTGGCGGCGGCCTTCTGGGCGGCAAAGTCGAGACCAGCCCTGGTGAACATCTGCTCCGCCATCTCGCGGGTGATCCAGCCTTCGAGCATGGCGCGGTCTTCACCGCCGTTCGCGCGGACGAGATCGGACTGCGCGCCGGTCCATGAGCCCGTGACGACATCCCAGCCATAGGCTGCGGCGTCTGTCTCATGCACGACCAGTGCAGCGGATGCACCCTGACGGGCGGCTTCCTCGAACTTGTAGGTCCAGCGGCCGTAATAGGTCATGGCCTTGCCCTTGAACATCGTCTCGTCGCCGGTGGCGTAGCCGGGGTCGTTGACGAGGATGATCACGGTCTTGCCGGTATAGTCCTGGCCGGCGTAGTCGTCCCAGCCGAACTCCGGCGCGACGACACCATAACCGACAAAGACGACGTCCGTGGGTTCGAACGAGACTTGGTTGGCGTTCTGGCGTTTTGTCCAGTAAACCGCCTGCTCCTTGAAGCCGAGAGAAAGTTCGTCCTGGTCGGGCCAGGTGACGATCAGTTCGGAGGTGGCCGGATCTACGGTCTGGTTCACCATCTTCACTTCCTGGAAGAAGGTTCCGTTGTCGCCGCGGGGCTGAAGGCCGATGCGCGCCATTTCAGCGGCGATCCAGGCTGCGGAGGCTTCGCCGGCGGGCGTGCCGGGGCCACGGCCTTCGAACGTGTCGTCCGCCAGCGTCTTGATCCGGACCGCAAGATCGGCGGCGGTGATTTCGGGCGTGGTGGCGTCCGGGAGGGGCAAGAGCAGCTCTTCGGCAGGCGGCGCAGTGTTTTCGGTTTCGAGGGCAGCGGTGGTCGCGTTTGGCGCGCAGGCCGCGAGGGTGAGGGCAGCGGCGCCCAAGAGGGAAAGGCGTTTGATCATGTCCGGGATGCCCCACAGTTTGAATGTACGGTGCGCGGTCGCAGCGTCTGATTAGGGCGGGTCTCGCACGTCACGATTAGGTCATCAAGCACGCGCAAGGCCATTTTCAGGGCGGCAGCGTGTGTTTGCGCTCTTGTCAGGTCGCGTTCAGCGGCAAAATCTATAACGCAAAATGGGAAACCGCATTCCCAAGAGGTACCCGGGATGACGACGATGAGAATTCAGGGATGGATGAAGCGCGTGCGGATCGGTCTGGCGGTCGTGTTCGCCGGCCTGAGCGTGGCCGCCCTGCCGGCTTGCGCGCACCCGGTGACGGTCGGCGCGTTGCAGCCTTCGAGCCCGGTCGAACCGGCGTTCCTGCCGGACGAGAACGTGTTCGTCGCGTCCGATGGCTCGCGCCTCGGGCTGACCGTCTGGCCGGCCGCCGGAACCGAAGACCCGGACTATGTGGTCGTGGGTGTCCACGGCATGAGCGACTATGCCGGCGCGTTCCACATGGCGGCGCCCTATTGGGCGGCGCGCGGCGTAACGACGTATGCCTATGACCAGCGCGGCTTCGGCCGGTCACCCAACAAGGGGCTCTGGCCGGAAGAAGAGCTGATGCGGGCGGACCTGCGTACGGCGGTCGATGTGGCCCGGGCGCGTCATCCGGATGCAGTCATCACGGTCGTTGGCATTTCGATGGGCGCATCGGTGGCGATGACCGCGTTCGGATCCGATGATCCGCCAAAGGCCGACCGCTTGATTCTGTCCGGTCCGGGCCTGCGGGGCTGGGGCGCGATCAACCCGCTCTACAGGGTCAGCCTTCTGGCCTCGGCCTACGCAAACCCCGGCTGGATTGTCGTGCCCCCGGCAGGGCTGATCAAGATCGAGCCGTCGGACAACAACGCCATGCTGCGCCGGACCTGGTCCGACCCGCACATGACGTACGAGAACCGGATCGATCAGGTCTATGGCCTCGTGACCCTGATGGAGAACGCGCATTGGGCCGCAGCGCGCCTGCCAACGGGGCTGCCGGTCCTCGCTTCGTATGGCGCCCGGGACATCGTGATTCCGCAAAATGGAGTCGAGCGGACGGCCCGGCAGCTGCCCCCGAACGTCCGGACGGTCTACTACAAGAACGGCTATCACATGCTCGAGCGCGACCTGCAGGCCGAGAAGGTGCACGCCGATTACCTCGCCTTCATGAAAGCGCCCGAAGCAGAGCTGCCCAGCGGGGAGGGAGAATGGCCGTTCCGCTGAGCCTTTCCACAGCTGTCGGCCCCTTGTGGCGTGGGCCGCGTGGACAAATATAGAGGCATCTGCCAATCCTGCTTCCCAGCGATTCAGCCAATTTTTTCAAAGGCTCCCTTGATGTCCAGTATCCATGAGACGGCTCTCAACCTTGTCCCGATGGTCGTCGAACAGACGAGCCGGGGTGAGCGGGCCTTTGATATCTTTTCGCGCCTGCTCAAAGAGCGCATCATCTTCGTGACCGGCGGCATTGATGACAGCATCGCCGCGCTGACGACATCGCAGCTGCTTTTCCTCGAATCCGAGAACCCGAAGCGCGAAATCGCCATGTATATCAACAGCCCGGGCGGGTACGTCTCGTCTGGCCTCGCGATCTACGACACCATGCAATATGTGCGTTGCCCGATCTCGACGGTCTGCATTGGCCAGGCCGCGTCGATGGGCTCGCTCCTGCTTGCCGCTGGGGAAAAGGGCATGCGGATCGCCTTGCCGAATGCCCGCGTCATGCTGCATCAGCCGTCGGGCGGCTATTCGGGCGTGGCGACGGATATTGAACGGCACGCAGAAGACATCCTCGCGATGAAGCGCCGCCTCAACAACATCTACGTCCGCCATACCGGTCAACCCTATGATGTGATCGAGCGCACGCTCGATCGCGATACCTTCCAGAGCGCCGAACAGGCGATGGAATTCGGTATTGTGGACAAGGTTTACGAGCGCCGGGCGGCGGACGACGAAAAGTAAACGCCCGGTTGGCCCAGATTCATACATGCGGCCTGCCCCTTGCAGGCTTTGTGAACACCTATAGACTTAACTGGACCGCGCGCGTCAGGCCGGGCTTTAGGCCTGCGTTAAACGTTTCGCGGCATTGAGGAAGTTATGACGAAGCAAAACGGCTCCGGCGACTCCAAGAACACGCTCTACTGCTCTTTCTGCGGAAAGAGCCAGCATGAGGTGAAGAAGCTGATCGCCGGTCCGACGGTGTTCATCTGCGATGAGTGCGTCGAACTCTGCATGGACATCATCCGCGAGGAAAACAAAACCTCCGCGATCAAGTCCCGCGAAGGCGTGCCCACGCCCCAGGAAATCTGCGATGTGCTCGATGATTATGTCATCGGCCAGCGCCACGCGAAACGGAACCTCTCGGTTGCCGTTCACAACCATTACAAGCGTCTGTCGCTGTCCGGCAAAGCCGACGGTGTGGAGCTGTCGAAGTCCAACATCCTGCTCGTCGGCCCGACTGGTTGCGGCAAGACGTTGCTGGCGCAGACGCTGGCGCGCATCCTCGATGTGCCGTTCACGATGGCGGACGCCACCACGTTGACCGAAGCCGGTTATGTTGGCGAAGACGTCGAGAACATCGTGCTCAAGCTCCTGCAGGCCGCAGACTACAACGTCGAGCGGGCGCAGCGCGGCATCGTGTATATCGACGAGATCGACAAGATTTCGCGCAAGTCGGACAACCCCTCGATCACGCGCGACGTGTCGGGCGAGGGCGTCCAGCAGGCGCTGCTGAAGATCATGGAAGGCACCGTTGCCGCGGTGCCACCGCAGGGCGGACGCAAACATCCGCAGCAGGAATTCCTGCAGGTGGATACGACCAACATTCTCTTCATCTGCGGCGGCGCATTTGCCGGCCTCGAAAAGATCATTGCGGCCCGGGGGGAGAACGCCTCGATCGGGTTCGGGGCAACGATCAAGAATGCGAATGACAAGGGAGTCGGCGAGACGCTGCGCGGTACTGAGCCGGAAGACTTGCAGAAATTCGGACTCATTCCCGAATTCATCGGCCGTCTCCCGGTCATCGCCACGCTTGAGGATCTCGACGAGAAAGCCCTCATCCAGATCCTGACACAGCCGAAGAACGCCCTGCTCAAGCAGTATCAGAAACTGTTCGACATGGAGAACGTGGCCCTCACGTTCACGCCGGAAGCTCTGGTTTCCGTCGCCCGCAAGGCGATCGGCCGGAAAACCGGTGCGCGCGGTCTGCGCTCGATCATGGAAGGCATCCTGCTCGACACGATGTTCGAGCTGCCGAACCTGCGCGGCGTGGAAGAAGTCGTCATCAACGCCGAAGTGGTCGAAGGCAATGCCGAGCCACTCTACGTGCACGCGACCAAGACCCAGACCGAAGCGGGCTGATCGGGATTTTGCCGGACAATTTCAGAAAAGCCCTGGCCTGGCGCCGGGGCTTTTTTCATTCGGGCAAGTGGACGGTCAGGATGTCAATTCGCGGCGGCATCAGGAAGCGAAGAGGCAAACCGGCCATCCCGGTTCCCGTGGTGACATAAACGAGGCGTTCGCCAGCCGGGGTTTCGAACCGGTGGAGTTCCTTGTCGAACGGACCCTGCACCGGGAGGATATTCTTGTAGAGGAAAGGAATGCGAACCTGCCCGCCATGGGTGTGACCCGCGAGCATCAGGTCATAGTTGAACGTATCCGGCACGTAGAGTGCGGTGTCCGGATTGTGCGTAAGCAGAAGAACCGGTTTGTCCGCAGGCAAGTTGGACGAGAACCCGAAATCCTGGCGCCGCTGCCAGAGCTCCGAAGCGCCGGAGACGATCACCGCTTCGCCGCCGATCTCTGCTTCGTAGGCGCGGTTGTGGACAACAATTGCACCGGTTTCCTTCAACATGGCGAACAGCGCGTCGCTGAGGTCGTCGCCCGGAAATCCGACATCGTGATTGCCGAGCACGGCATAGAGAGGCGCCGTCAGTTCAGCGAGCGGGGCAAAGTCTTCGGAGATATCCTCCGGGTCCGGATGATAGATCAGGTCACCGGCGAGGAAGACCGCGTCCACTTTCTCGGTGTTGATGCGCTGAACGATCCGCCGGATCGGCATGGCATTTCCGAACATGCCGATATGGGGATCGGCAAAGAGCGCAATGGTGATGGATGGCGACGTCTCGCTCGCGCCGGGCAGGAGGATCGTCTCACGATGGGTCTCGAGACGGCCCGGCTCCACAAATCGCGCGTAAGCCACCACGCTGGTCAGCGCGAGCGCAAGCGTCGCGAGGACTTTGACCGCCGGTTTTGCGCGCCAGATGGCCAACAGGCACAACAGGGCAAACGGGAAGTACGCCCAGCTTCCCCAATAGATCACCAGTTTCATCATGGGCGTTTCCTGCATACCCATCGTGGCAAAGAAAAGGCCGGCATCCGAAGATGCCGGCCTGTCTGAGATCGGGCGAAAAGGCGGCCCGGACTACATCTTGTAGTACATGTCGAATTCGACCGGGTGCGGATGGAGTTCGTAACGCATGTTCTCCTCCATCTTCAGCTCGATGTAGGCATCGATCTGGTCGTCGTCGAACACGCCGCCCTTCTTGAGGAAGGCGCGGTCGGCATCGAGCGCGCCGAGGGCTTCACGCAGCGAGCCGCAGACTTGCGGGATCTTTGCGGATTCAGCCGGCGGCAGATCGTACAGGTCCTTGTCCATCGCGTCGCCGGGATGGATCTTGTTCTCGATACCGTCGAGGCCAGCCATCAGCAGCGCGGCGAACGCGAGATACGGGTTCGCCATCGGGTCCGGGAAGCGGGCTTCGATCCGTTTCGCTTTCGGGTTCGAGCCGAACGGAATGCGGATGGAAGCCGAGCGGTTGCGCGACGAGTAGGCGAGCATCACAGGCGCTTCGTAACCCGGCACGAGGCGCTTGTAGCTGTTCGTGGACGGGTTGGTGATCGCGTTGAGGGCCTTGGCGTGCTTGATGATGCCGCCGATGTAGTAGAGGCACATGTCGCTCAGGTCGGCATACTTGTTGCCGGCGAAGAGCGGCTTTCCGCCCTGCCAGATCGACTGGTGAACGTGCATGCCCGAGCCGTTGTCCTTGTACATCGGCTTCGGCATGAAGGTCGCCGTCTTGCCGTAGGACGCGGCCACGTTGTGGATCACGTATTTGTAGAGCTGCATGCGGTCAGCCATCACGGTGAGGGTCGAGAATTTCAGACCCAGCTCGTGCTGCGCAGGCGCCACTTCGTGGTGGTGCTTTTCCGGATCGAGGCCGATTTCGCCCATGATCGTCAGCATTTCGCCGCGCATGTCCTGCTCGGAGTCGATTGGCGGAACAGGGAAGTAACCACCCTTCGGACCTGGCCGGTGGCCGAGGTTACCCATCGGGTATTCCTTGCCAGTGTTGATCGGCAGTTCGGACGAGTCGTAGCTGTATCCCGTCTTGTGCGGTTCGACCGACCAGCGGACGTCGTCAAAGATGAAGAACTCGGCTTCCGGACCGAAATAGACCGTGTCGCCGATGCCGGAGGCTTTCACATAGGCTTCCGCTTTTTTCGCCGTGGTGCGCGGGTCGCGGTTGTAGGGCTGGCCCGAGATCGGATCGAGCACGTCGCACATTACGGCGAGGGTCGATTGCTGGAAGAAGGGATCGATGATCGCCGTCGCCTGATCCGGCATCAGCAGCATGTCAGACTCGTTGATGGCCTTCCAGCCGGCGATGGATGAACCATCGAACATCTGGCCTTCGGAGAAGAAGTCTTCGCCGACCATGTTCTTGTGGAACGTCACGTGCTGCATCTTGCCGCGCGGATCGGTGAAACGAAGATCGACATACTGGATGTCTTCGTCCTTCATTTTTTTGTAGAGTTCATCAGCCATTTAATGTGCCTTCTGGTGAGGAGTTTCTGCTGTCTGACAGGCGAGCGCTGACACGCTTGCGCGGAGCTTAGAGCGCCGAGTCACCGGTTTCGCCCGTGCGGATCCGCACGGCGTCGATAACATCGGACACGAAGATTTTGCCATCCCCGATCTTGTCGGTGTGAGCCGCTTTTTTGATTGCCTCGACGGCACCTTCGACAGCGCTGTCGGCGAGCACGACTTCAATCTTCAGCTTCGGCAGGAAGTCCACGACATACTCTGCGCCGCGATAAAGTTCAGTGTGACCGCGCTGGCGGCCGAAGCCTTTGGCTTCGATGACGGTCATGCCCTGAAGGCCGATTTCCTGAAGGGCTTCCTTCACGTCGTCGAGCTTGAACGGTTTGATGATGGCTTCGATTTTTTTCATGCGTGGTCTCCCCAGGCGCCGGTTCAGTATTTCAACCGTGCCTATGGGGTGTTCGGTGTGGACGCGATAGGCGGATGCGGGAGTCGGTATCACTCGGCTTCGCGTGGTAAACAAACGGGCGTCGACGCCTAACAATTGGGCAGCCAAAACAGACCGGATCGACGAATAAATGACGCCTGCGTCACTTTTCGCGATGCAGGCTCCGTGCTAGTTTGAAGTGTTAGTTGGAGTTCCTGAATGACCGCTCAAGTCTTTGTCCATCCTGATCGCCGCCCGGCTGCGTTTCGCCCGCTCAAGGCGTGGACGCACATGCAGAAGCTGATCGCCGACAAGGAAGACACCGAGCAGGTCTTTCACATCATCGAAGCGCTGAACGGCCGCTCGTTCGAGCGCAACTTCTATGCGTTTGCCGCGACGCCGGTGGGGCAGAAGCTGCTCGCCGAGAAGCTTTACCTGCCGCCTCTGCTGGATGATCACAGCTGGATCCGCGACTTGCCGGCTGGCACGGTCGGCCGCGCCTATCTCGAGTTCATGGAGCGCGAGGGCCTCAGCGCACAGGGGCTCGTCGATGAAAGCCTGAAGTTCCGGTCCAAGGCGCGCGAACATGACGACGACATGCAATGGTACGGCAACCGCCTGCGCGACACGCACGACCTGTTCCATGTCCTTTCGGGGTACAACCGCGACGCACTGGGCGAAGCCTCGCTGCTCGCCTTCACCTACAGCCAGCAACCTGGACTGGGTGTGATCTTCATCTCGTTCATCGGGTGCCGCACGATTGCGAAACACGCGCCCAAGGACGCGCGGATCATGGATTGCTTCTGGGAAGGCAAGCGCAATGGCGCGGCCGCAAGCAAGATCATCGAGCAGGACATCATCGCGCTCATGCACGAACCGCTGGAAGCGGCCCGTGCGCGTCTCGGCATCGCCAAGCCCGTGATCTACCGCGAAACGCTGAAACTGCTGTCTCAGCACGGCTACACCGCCAGCCTGCAGCCGCAGGCGCTCGGCGCGGAGCCTGTAGCCGCTTGATATGGTTGATCCGCCACGGCGAGGCCGCGGCCGGGTGGGGCGACCATCCGGACCCGGGCCTCAGCGCACTCGGCGCGAAGCAGGCGCACGCGGTCGGCGAACTCCTCAAGGGCGCCGGCGTGCAGCGCATCGTCTCCAGCCCGATGCAACGCTGCCGGGAAACCTCGGCGCCGCTGGCGGCTCTGCTCACGCTGCCGCCTGTGGTCGCGCCCGAAGTGTCCGAGATCGCGACCCCGCCGGGCATTGCGGACCGCGTGGACTGGCTGCGCGCGATCATGGCCGGGACATGGACCAGCGCGGGCCCGGACTACATCCAGTGGCGGTCCCGGATGAGCGCGTTCGCCCACGATCTTCCAGCGGGGACTGCCGTGTTCTCGCACTTCGTGGCGATCAATGCGCTGTGCGGATTCCTCGAGGAGGATGACCGGGTGACCGTTTTCCGGCCCGGGCATTGTTCGATAACCCGGCTCGAGCGCCGGGACGGACGCCTGCGCGTCGCAGAATACGGAAGCGAAGCGGCGACCCGCGTGCTATGAGCCGCCTCAATGGGCAGACCAATCCTCACACCGCAGGAAATGCGCGCCGCTGAACAGGCGGTGTTCGATGCGGGCACCGACAGTTTCGTGGTCATGCAGCGGGCCGGTGAGGCCGTGGCCGAGTTCGTCCACGCGCACTGGCCGGATGGCCTGATCCAGGTACTGTGCGGACCCGGCGGCAATGGCGGCGACGGGTTCATCGCGGCGATGATTCTCGCCAGGCGGTGGCGGAAGGTCGAAGTGTTCTGCGCGGTTCCGGTCGATCAGCTGCGCGGGGACGCCGCCAAGGCCGCCGCGCTCTGGGAAGGGCCTGTGGGCACGCTCGAAGCCGCGCTGACCGCCCCGCATGAACTGGTGCTGGACGCGCTCTACGGCGGCGGGCTGGCACGCCCGATGGACGGCGCGGCGGCCGCGCTCGCCGAACGTCCGTCGCGGGTGATTTCCGTGGACGTCCCGTCTGGCCTCGACGGGTTCACGGCGAAGCCTTTGGGCCCCTGCTTTCGCGCCGAAGGCACGATTACCTTCGCGGCGCTCCGCCCTGCGCATGTCCTTCTGCCGGGGTCGGCTTATTGCGGCGCGGTGTTCGTCGCCGAAATCGGCGTGCCGGCTCCGACGCGCGCGATGGAGAACAGCCCGGCGCTCTGGGCCGCGGCCTTGCCGGGGCCCGGGCAGGGCGATCACAAGCACCAGCGCGGACACCTGAAGGTCGTCAGTGGGCCGATGAGTTCGACAGGCGCGGCGCGCCTTGCGGCGCGGGCAGGCCTGCGTGCCGGCGCGGGGCTCGTGACATTGCTGTCGCCGCCCTCGGCAATGATGGTGAATGCCGCGCACCTGACGGCCATCATGCTCTCGTCCGTAGACGGAGCAGACGCGATATTCGAGGCAGCGCAGAAAGCGAGCGCAGTGGTCATCGGTCCGGCCGCCGGCGTGACGCCACAAACGCGGGCGAACGTCTCGGCGGTGCTGAGATCAGCCGCGCGCTGCGTGTTGGATGCCGATGCGCTGACCGTGTTTGCAGATGACCCGGCGGCATTGTTCGCGATGCTGCGCCCGGCGGACGTGCTGACGCCGCATACCGGCGAGTTCGAGCGCCTGTTCGGAGGCCTCCTCGCGTCGGCGCCCAACAAGATCGAGGCCGTGCGGCTCGCCGCCGCAAAGGCGGGCTGTGTGGTGTTGCTGAAGGGCGCCGATACGGCGATTGCTGCGCCGGGCGGTCATGTTGTCGTGAACACGCACGCGACCCGTTGGCTGGCCACGGCCGGTTCCGGCGACGTCCTCGCCGGCATCCTCTCGGGTTTCCTCGCGCAGGGCGTAGACACGTTCCTGGCCGCCGCGATGGCTGCCTGGATTCACGGCGAAGCCGGGCGGCGCGCCGGCGCGGGGCTGATCGCGGAAGATCTGGAGTTGCAGTTGCCCGGGATATTGAGCGCGCTGCATGGTGGGGCGCTGTAGAATTGTGGATCAGTATCCCGCAAGTCGTCCCATCGGCCGGCCGTCGATCATCTGGTCGAGATACTCGCTCATCCCGTAACCGACTTTTCCGTCACAGTGATATTCGGTCATCGCTTCGGTGATGCGCGTGGTCAGGGATTGCCCATCCGGCGTGGTCCGACGGTTGCGAAGCGGAATGAGCGAAAGAACCTTGCCGGTGACGGTGTAGCTCCTACCCGACTTGGTCCGGATTTTTGCGGACAGGTCGGTCTGGTACTCGTTCGCGTCCCAGCTGCTTGTCAGGTCGCACGCAATGATGTCGTCATAGACGCCGTCGCGGTACA
>JAIXRO010000057.1 GCA_027485145.1 Hyphomonadaceae bacterium
GAGGTAGAAGTAATGCAGCGTGGCGGCGAGCATCAGCGGCGGGATCATCAGCGGCACGGTCGGCGCAAGGTAGCCGAGCCAGTAGAGCGGCACGGACAGGCCCATGCCGAGCGCCGGCATCCAGGACAGGGCGGTGGGGTAACGTTTCGACAGCTTGTCCGCGAGGAAGCCCGACAGGAACACGCCAAGCGCGGCCATCAGGCCGAGCACCAGCGAGAAGATCAGCGCGGCTTCGGTCAAGGACAGGCCGTGCGTTCGGCGCAGGAACGAAGTCGAGAATTGCGAGATGCCATACCCCGCGAACGAGGCGATGGCAGCGCCGATCACCACATGCACGTAGGTCGGCTTACGCATCAGGCCGCCCAGCGCGGACAGGAACTTTTCAGGCGGGCCTTTCCGGTCGGCGCCCGGCGGGTCGCTGTAACCGCGCGGCGGTTCCTTGACCGTCAGGGCAAGGATCAACGCGAAGACGACGCCGGGAAAGCCGACCGCAAAAAACGCGATCCGCCAGCCCTCCAGTGACTGCCAGTCGATCAGCCCCTGCGCCCAAGTCCAGCCCCAGTCGCCCAGCAGGGCGTGGACGTTGGCGCCGGTGACATAGTCGTTGATCGGTCCGGCGGCGAGGCCCGCAAACATGCCGCCGAGCGGCACGCCGAGCGCGTAGATCGAGGCGGCCGTCGCCCGGCTGGTCGGCTTGAAGTAATCGGCGATCACCGATTGCGCGGGCGGCGTGCAGCCGGCTTCGCCGACGCCGACGAGCAGGCGGAAGATGAACAGCGTCGTGAAGCTGGTGGCAAAGCCGCACAGAACGGTCATCAGGCTCCACATCGCGAGCGAGACCATGATGATCAGCATACGGTTATAACGCTCGGCAACCCGCGCGATGGGAATGCCGAGGGTTGTGTAGAAAATCGCGAAGGCGAGGCCGCCGAGCAGGCCCATGTGCCAGTCTTCGAGCTTCAGGGATTCCTTCATCGGCTCGGTCAGGATCGCGAAGATCGAGCGGTCGATGAAGTTGAAGATGTAGACAATGAGCAGCGAGAACAGGACGTAGCCGCGATAGGCTGGCGTTCCGTATCCGGTCTGATACCCGGGAAGGGTTTCGGCGGATGTCTGGCTAGAGGTGGCGGCGTCGGACATTCGGGTCTCCACGGGTAGTCAGGCAGGGGCAGGGCGCGTTCAGGTGGCGGGGCTCCAGCGATCCTTCTGGTAGGTGCGGGCGGCGAGGAAATAGAACAGGGCGGCGATGCCGAAGAACAGCACGGTCGCGACCATCGATTGGCGCAGGCCCTCGGCATAGGCCGAGCACAGCGCGGGACCGGTCTCACCGAGTTCGGCAATCCGGCCGGCGCAGAGGCCTGGATTGAACGTGGCGAAGGCCTCTTCCAGGCCGGCCTTCTTGACGATGCCGCCCATGAACGCACTGCTCATCATGCCGGTGAACAGCGGACCGATGCCGTTGCCGATGAGGCTGATGATCAGCAGCATGACCGAGACGGTGGTGGCGCGGGAGCGCGGGCTGACGATCGAGGTCGACACGGTGTATTGTGCCCCGAGGTAGGCGTAGTGGGCTATGGCGGCGATGACCCAGAGCCAGAAGGCCATGGTCAATGTCGGGCTGAGAAACGCGCCGACATAGGCCGGGATGGCGATCAGCAGGCCGACACCCGGCAGCCAGGCGGCGACGGATGGAAAGCGCGGCGACAGTTTCTCGGAAAGGAACCCGCCCATGAACGTGCCGAACGCGGCAACTGCGGCGAGCGGCGCGCCATAGTTCATCGCGGCCTCGGCGACGCTGACGCCGTGCACGCGCATCAGGAACGGCGCCTGGAAACTGATCAGGCCATAGCCGACAAAGGCGACGAACGCCGCGCCGAGCGACAGCGTCCAGAATGTCGGTTTCGTTCCGAATTCCTTGAACGCCTCGAAGAAGCCGGCCTTGTCCGGGATCGCCGATTTCGGATCCGAATAGCCGCGGGGCGGCTCCCGAACGGTCAGCCAGAAGATCAGCGCGACGAGGATACCTGGCACGCCGACGATCACGAAAACGAGACGCCAGCCTTCGACTTCCGCCCAATTCACACCGGTGAACAGGAATTCCAGGCCGATGGCATTCATCCAGCTGCCGAATGTTTCGCCCTTCAGGCTGGCGAGCTGGCCACCGAAGAGTTGGGCGAGGACGCCGCCGATGGTGACGCCCATCGAATAGATGCCAATGGCGTTGGCGCGGCTCTTCGGGGGGTAATAGTCGGTGATGATCGAGTTGGCGGGGGGCGTGCAGCCGGCCTCTCCGATCGCGACGCCGATCCGGAAGACGAGGAGCCAGAGGAAACTCGCGGCCAGGCCGCAGAACACGGTCATCAGAGACCAGATGATCACGCAGAGCGTGATGATCATCACCCGGTTCGACCGGTCAGCCCACATCGCGATGGGGATGCCCATGATGGCGTAGAAGAGCGCGAAGGGCGGCCCGGTCAGCAGGCCCCATTGCGCATCGGTGAGCGAGAACGTGTTGATGATCGGCTGGGCGACGACCGTGATGACGGTGCGGTCGATGAAGTTCAGCGTGTAAATCAGTGTCAGGGCGATGAGGACATAAGAACGATAGCCCCTCGAGCCGAAGCCCGTGATGTGCCCATTCGCGCTGTCAGCCGCAGCTGCAGTGGCCGTCATTGTATCTCTCGCCTCCCAGGGGAAAACACGCTTCTGGCGGCGCGTTTGTCGTTGCCAGACGGTAACGTCACCTCAGCGGCCTGCAAGTCTTATCGTCAGGTCAGCGTCCGGCTTCAGAAATTTCACCCGGTACGCGTGTTGAAACGGTTGCTTCATACGTTTAAGTTTGTCGCCGCAAGCCTGTGACAGGAGATGCTGCGCCATGGATCTCGCCCGCAAGATGACCGCCCCCGGATCACTTTGCCTGACGAGACTTGTCCATGCCTGCTTCAATCACACTGTCCGCACTCAGCTTTGCCCTGCCTGACGGCCGGGTTCTCTTTTCAGACCTCGATTTCAGTTTCAATCAAGAACGTACCGGACTGGTCGGACGCAATGGCGCCGGCAAGACAACGCTCCTGAAACTGATCTCGGGCGAGTACCTGCCGTCTGCCGGCCGGGTCAGCGTCACCGGCACGCTGGGCAGCTTGCGCCAATTGCAGGCCGTGCCCGATGACATGACGCTCGCTGACCTGTTCGGCGTCCGCCGCGCGCTGGCGCTGCTCCGCAAGGCGGAGGCCGGCGAGGCGTCAGCGGCAGACTTCGCCGACGTGGACTGGACGCTGGAGGCGCGCCTCGCCGAAAGCCTTGGCCGCGCAGGCCTTGAGGCGGAGGCCGCAACGCCGCTTGTGTGCCTCTCCGGCGGCCAGAGAACCCGCGCCGCGCTGGCCGCGCTGGTCTTCCAGTCGCCGGATTTCCTCTTGCTGGACGAGCCGACGAACAATCTCGACCGAGAGGGCCGGGACCTCGTTGCGCGGTTGCTCGCGGGCTGGCGCGGTGGCGCTCTGGTGGTCAGTCATGACCGCGAGCTGCTGGAGCAGATGGATGCCATCGTCGAGCTCACCACCCTCGGCGCGGCGCGCTATGGAGGCGGCTGGAGCGCCTTCGAGGCGCGCAAGGCGCTGGAGCTGGACGCCGCGCGCCATGACCTCGCCGAGGCGGAACGGCAGCTGGAGACAACGCGTGAAAAGACGCAGCTCGCCGCCGAAAAGAAGGCGCGCAAGGATAGCGCGGGAAAGCGCAAGGCGGCCCGGGGCGGGGCGCCGCGCCTCCTCATCGGCGCGATGAAGCGGCGGGCCGAGGTGTCGAGCGGCGAGATCCAGAAACTCTCCGAGCGTCAGATCACCGAGGCCGAGGCGGATGCGGCGGCAGCGCGGCAGAAGATCGAAGTGCTCGAGACGATGGCCGTGCGCCTTCCATCCTGCCGCCTGCCGCCCGGACGGATGGTTTTGACACTTTCCGGTGTCAGCGCCGGTTACGTGCCGGATCAGGCGATCCTGCATGACCTGTCGCTCGAAGTGCGCGGCGCAGAACGCATCGCCCTGGCGGGCGCCAACGGCTCCGGCAAGTCAACCCTGCTGAACGTGATCACCGGGGCGCTCACGCCGTTTGAAGGCGAAGCGCGCGTGCACGTTCCTTTCGTGATGCTCGACCAGGAGGTCAGCCTGCTCGATCCGGCAGAGACCATCCTTGGAAACTTCCGGCGTCTCAATCCGCAGGCGGATGAAAATGGATGCCGGGCCGCCCTTGCGCGGTTCCGGTTCCGGGCAGACGCCGCCTTGCAGCCGGTTGCGACGCTGAGCGGCGGTGAACGCCTGCGCGCCGGCCTTGCCTGCGTGCTTGGCGGCGCGCTCCCGCCGCAGTTGCTGATCCTCGACGAGCCGACGAACCATCTTGATATTGCGTCGCTGGAAGCGGTGGAGGCGGGACTCGTGGCCTATGATGGCGCGGTCATCGTGGTCAGCCATGATGAAGCCTTCCTGGCGCGCATCGGGATTGCGCGCCGGCTTGAGCTCAGATCAGGCCGCTGGACCGGAAGCTGACGACGCCTGACCGTCCGACGATCAGGTGGTCGTGGACGGAGATGTCGAAGGGCTGCAGCACATCGATGATCTCGCGCGTGATCTCGATATCGGCGCGCGAAGGCTTCGGGTCGCCAGAGGGGTGGTTGTGCACAAGGATCAGGCTGGAGCACTGCACTTCCAGCGCCCGCCGCGCGATCTCGCGCGGATAGACCGGTGCATGGTCCACCGTGCCGTGCCCCATGATCTCGTCGGTGATCAACTGGTTCTTCCGGTCGAGGAAAATGACGCGGAACTGCTCGCGCGCCTCATGCTGGATTTCGCGGCGCACGTATTCGATGAGCGCGCTCCAGGAGGAGATGACTTCGCGGGCCTTGATCTCTTCGCGTGCGGCGCGGGAGTTCAACTCCGCAACGGCTTTCAGATATGCCGCCACGGTTTCGCCAACGCCGGGCACCTTGACCAGATCGGCGGCCGGCGCAGCCAGGATGGCGGACAGCCCGCCGAACTGTTTCTCGAGCGCCTTGGCGATGGGCTTCACATCCCGCCTCGGAATGAAGGCCATCAGCAGCACTTCGAGAATCTCGTAATCGTCCAGCGCGCCCGCCCCGCGCTTCAGAAGTTTCGCCCGCAAACGCTCGCGGTGACCGCTCCAGTGGGGGGCGGGGTCTGCCGAACCCGCGATGGACTGGAACGCCGCGTTGGCTTCCTTAAGACCGGGCAGGTCTCCGTGTGTCATGTCAATTCGCTTTGCGTGTCCGAGTTTTGATGTCTGAAAGTCTGGGTCCCGGCTTTCGCCGGGATGACAGGGTGCGAGGTTTCGCGAAACACGCATGACGCCATCCTCCTCATCCTACCGTGTCATCCCGGCGAAAGCCGGGACCCAGACTTTGGAGGCTCAGGTTTCGCGCTTCAGGGAGGATGCTTGAATCCGGAATTGCGAGCAGTTCTTCAAACAGGTCCCGCCAATCGGGGTTTTCCCGTTCGATCAATTCGATCTTCCAAGCTCGCTTCCATTCCTTGATCTGCTTTTCGCGTGAGATGGCTTCGAGCATCTCATCGTGCATTTCAAACCAGACCAAGGTCTTGCAACCATACTTCCGAGAAAATCCTGGATACGCGTCTGTCTTGTGCTGCCAAATGCGGGCCTCAAGATTGCTGGTACCGCCCGTGTAGAGCGTCCCGTTCCGCTGTGATGCGAGAATGTAAACCGACGCATAGAGCATGTCGGAACATTACAAGAACATCAGGCCGCGTCAAGCCGCGTTTGCGGCCTCCCGCAAGCGTTTCAGTTCCTTCAGGACGCGGCCGCGATCATAGCCCTGGTAGCTGCCGGCGATCTGGATCTTGACGAACGGGTGTTCCATTTTTGCAGCAAACCGGCCGTCCGGCGTTGCGGCGAAGATTGTCGGATACTTTTCCTGGAAGTGCGCCTCGGCGCCCGCGGCGGCCACGACGTCTTCGGCGCCGGGTGCAAGGTCATCCTCGATGTGGACCACGACGAAATTCTCCGCCGTATAGCGCACGAGATCGAGCGCGCCCTGGCTCACATCGCCGCGCTTGTCTTTCGACACGCGGTCATAGCGCCCGGTGGCGCCTTTCAGGTGCGCATCGAAGGCACGGCACCAGCCGCACCATTCGGCCCCGATGATGACGAGCACCGCCTTGCCTTCGGACTCGGCGCGCGCGGTCGCGGCGCGGTAGAGGTCCAGCTGGTTCGAGCACTGATCATAGGCCGTCGCGCGGCCATCGCGGCAATTGGGATCTAGCGACAAGGGATAGGAGACGATCTTCGAAGCGGCGGCTAGAATGTCCGCCTGCGGAACAGCGGGCGTCTCGGGCGCGCCGGAGCAGGCCGCCGCAAACAGCAAGGCCGCTGCCGCTGCCGCCGCTGCCAGCTTCACCCGCGCTGCACCTTGAAGGGTTCGTGCCAGCCCTTGGGCGAGGCCGAGAAAATCTCGTAGCCGGTTTCGGTGACGCCCACCGAATGCTCGAACTGCGCGGAAAGCTGCCGGTCGCGCGTCACGGCGGTCCAGCCATCGGGCAGGATGGCGGCGTCCCGGCGGCCGAGGTTCAGCATCGGCTCCACCGTGAAGAACATGCCGGCCTTGAGCTCCGGGCCTGTTCCGTAGGCGGAGGAGTGCACGACGTTCGGCTCGTCATGGAACAGGCGGCCGAGGCCGTGTCCGCAGAACTCGTCGACCACCGAGACCCGGTTCAGTCGCGCGACTTCGCTGATTGCGCCGCCAATGTCGCCGAAGCGGGCCCCGGGCTTGACCTGCGCGATGCCGGCCATCATGGCCTCATACGTCACTTCCATGAGCCGCTCTGCTTTGCGCTTGACCTCGCCGACGCCGTACATGCGGCTATGGTCGCCGTGCCAGCCGTCGATGATCAGCGTGACGTCGATATTGGCGATGTCGCCATCCTTCAGCGCCTTCGGGCCGGGGATGCCGTGGCAGATGACGTGGTTGACCGAGATGCAGGAGGCGTGGCGATAGCCCCGGTAGCCGATCGTCGCCGAGGTTGCGCCGTGATCATGGACAAACTCGTAGACCCGGCGGTCGAGATACTCGGTGGTCACGCCCGGTTTCACTTCCGGCACCAGCATGTCGAGGCATTCCGCAACGAGACGCCCGGCGCGGCGCATGCCCGCGAAGCCCTCGGCATCGTGAATGCGGATTTCGCCCGTGCGCATGGGCAGGAGGAGGTTTGTCTCGGTCATCGCCAACATATCGCAGCGAAAGGCTCGAAATTCTACCCCCGAATGGCTCTTTCTTGCCGCCGGAGGCCGTGGCAGAGGGGAGGGCATGACACAAAAGCCCACCGCCGCGGTCCTGCTCATCGGGGACGAACTCCTCTCCGGCCGGACCCGGGACATCAACCTGCAGCAGATCGCGCAATATCTGGAGCCGCTGGGCATCCCCGTGTTGGAGTGCCGGACCGTGCCGGATATCCAGGCCGAGATCGTCGAGGCCGTGAACGCGCTGCGGGCAAGATATACCTATGTCTTCACGACCGGCGGCATTGGCCCGACGCATGACGACATCACCGCGGACGCGATTGCCGCGGCGTTCGGTGTGGGGATTTCGGAGCATCCGGACGCGCTGCGCGAAATGGCGGCCCGGTACGCGGCGATGAACACCGAGTTCACCGCTCCGCGCCGTCGCATGGCGCGGGTGCCGGACGGGGCGAGCCTCGTTGCCAATCCGGTCTCCGGCGCGCCCGGCTTCCAGACCGGGAACGTGTTCACGCTGGCGGGCGTTCCCCAGATCGCGCGGGCGATGCTCGAGGATATCGGGCCGCGCCTGCAGACCGGCGCGGTCGTCCACAAGGTCACGGTCAAGGGCAAGGGCCTGCGTGAGGGCGACCTCGCGATCCGCCTCGGCGAGATCGATGCGGCGGCCCCGGCCGTCTCGGTCGGCTCCTACCCCTGGTATCTCGGGCCGGACAATAACGGCGTCTCGCTGGTGGCGCGTTCGATCGATGCGGCGGCGCTGGAGGCGGTGCGCCGTCAGCTTGTCGAGCTCGCCGAATCCCTCGGCATCAAACCGGAGATCGAAGCATGAGTTTCATCACGCGCACGCCGGTCCTCTGGGCCCTCTTTGTACTGACGATCGCGCTGACGGTCGCCTTTGGCCTGTCGGCGCCGATGGTCGGCGGCCAGTTCCTCGACATGGTGTCGGCCCCTGAGGATACGCGCGCCGTATTCGACGCAATGACCCCCAGCGAGCGGTCGATGCACTTCTGGCTCACCCTCCTGCTCGACACGGCCTACCCCTTTTCGTTCGGCCCGTTCTTCGCCGGCATGGCCTGGCGCTTCTTCGGCAAGTGGGGCCCGTTTGCCGCGATTCCCGGCTTTGCCGTGTTGATCGTGGACCTCACCGAGAACATGCTGCAGGCGATCACGCTGTCGGGCGCGGCCTATGTGCTGGAGCCGAAGGCGTGGGTCTCGCCGCTCAAGATGAACCTCTTCTATGCCGCTGCGCTGATTGCGCTGGTGGCGGCGGGGATTGCCGTCTACCGCCTGATCACCAAGAAAAAACAATCCTAGTTACCGGAGGAACTGCCATGTCCGAATCCATTGTACTCGTCGAGCGCCACGGCGCGGTCGCCCTCGTCACGCTGAACCGTCCGGAGGCCCTGAACGCGCTCAACCGCGCGCTGCGCGCCGAAATCGTGCGCGTGTTCACGGAGCTGAAGGACGATCCGCACATTCGCGCCGTCGTGCTCACCGGCGCGGGCCGCGCCTTCACGGCGGGCATCGACCTCAAGGAAGCCGGCCAGAGCGGATTTGCTCTGGGGGCGGATGAAGATTCGAAATCCATCAACATGGCCGCCGCGCTGGAAGCCTATCCCTGGCCGATCATTGGCGCGATCAACGGCTTTGCGATCACCGGCGGCTTCGAGCTGGCGCTGATGTGCGATGTGCTGCTCGCCTCCGAGCACGCAAAGTTTGCCGACACCCACGCCCGCGTCGGCATCGTGCCGGGCTGGGGCCTCTCGCAGAAACTCTCTCGCCTAATCGGCATCAGCCGGGCCAAGGAACTCTCCTTCACCGGCAATTTCATTGATGCGCACACGTCCGAGAAATGGGGCCTGGTCAACCGCGTCTATCCGGCCGCGGATCTGGTGCCCGCCGCGCTGCAGCTCGCCACCGAGATGACGGGCACGCAGCCTGTCCTCCTCAAGAAGTACAAGGCCCTGATCGATGACGGCTTCGCCATCGAATTTGGCAAGGCGATGAAGGAAGAGGTCAAACGCTCCATCGAGCATTCGGCGTCCGTATCGGCCGAAAGCGTCGAAGAAGCCCGCAAGCAGGTCACGGCGCGGGGCCGGGACCAGCAGGGTTGAACCTGAGAACCCTTCTCCCGGCACAGGAGAGGGGGGCCGCGACCAGAGGTCGTGGGAGGTGAGGGCCTGACAGCCTGTTGCATCGATCCGCTTCCTCAGCCTATCAACGCGCCAACAAAAACCCTGGGAGGCTGCCATGCGTGATGTCGTGATCTGTGAACCTGTCCGCACGGCGGTCGGTGGCTTCGGGGGCTCGTTCAAGGACGTCCACGCGCATGTGCTCGGCGCCGCCGTCGTCGAAGGCCTGATGGCGCGCACCGGCCTGCCGAAGGACAAGGTGGACGATGTGATCTTCGCGCAGTGCTACCCGTCGATGGACGCCCCCGCGCTTGGCCGCGTGGTCGCCCTCGATGCGGGCCTGCCCGTCGAAGTGACCGGCATGCAGATCGACCGGCGCTGCGGCTCCGGCCTGCAGGCGATTATCAACGCGACGATGCAGGTGGCGACCGGCGCGATGGACTGCGTGATCGCCGGCGGCGCCGAGTCGATGAGCAACGCGCCGTTTTATTCCACCAACTGGCGCTGGGGCCTCGGGCAGGGCAACATGACGGTGAATGACGGCCTGATCACGGGCCGCCTCACCGCCGGCGGCAAGAACTTCCCCGTGCCCGGCGGCATGCTGGAGACGGCCGAGAACCTGCGCCGAGATTACCAGATCACGCGCGCCGCGCAGGACGCGTTTGCGGCCGCCTCGCACGCGAAAGCCGTTGCCGCGCAGGCCAGCGGCGTGTTCGCCGAAGAGATCATCCCGGTCACCGTGCCGGGCCGCAAGGGCGACACGGTCGTCACGAAGGACGAACATCCGCGGGCGGACTCGACTGCCGAAGTGCTCGGCAAGCTGAAGCCGATCCGCCTCAAGCAGGACCCGGAAGCCACCGTCACCGCCGGCAATGCCAGCGGCCAGAATGACGGCGCCTCCGCCTGCCTCGTGATGACGCGCGAGATGGCCGAGCAGTATGGCCTGAAGCCGCTTGCCCGGCTCGTCTCCTGGGCTGCGGGCGGCGTGGGTCCGGCGGTGATGGGGATCGGTCCTGTTCCGTCCACGGACAAAGCCCTGAAGCGCGCAGGCCTCTCGATCAAGGACATTGACCTGATCGAGCTCAACGAAGCCTTCGCCGCGCAGGTGCTCGCCTGCACGAAGGCGATGGGCTTCACGGAAGGCGACCATGCACGCCTCAACGTACACGGCTCGGGCATCTCGCTCGGTCACCCCGTCGGCGCCACAGGCGGACGGATTCTCGCCACGCTCCTGCGCGAGATGGACCGCCGCGAAGCCCGCTACGGCCTGGAAACCATGTGCATCGGCGGCGGGCAGGGACTTGCCGCCGTGTTCGAACGGGTTAACTGAGATTCATCAAGTTTCGGCGCGGCGTCCGTCTTACGGATAAATAACTTGCTATTTGGCGGGCAGGGGCGCATATGCCCGTCATCGACGTTGGCCGGACAATCAGGCGCGGCTCCTCGAAAGGGAGCAGTTTCAGACCCCTCTCCAAAATTCGATATGCAAGGGCTGGCGCATTGTCAGCCTACAAACGATATGAGACTTTTTTCTATGACGAACGGTACTGTGAAATTCTTCAACAGCCAAAAAGGCTTCGGCTTCATCGCGCCAGCAAACGGTGGCAACGACGTGTTCGTTCACGTCACCGCCCTTGAGCGCTCGGGCATCGCGACCCTGAATGAAGGCCAGAAAGTCAATTTTGACACGGCCAAAGATCAGCGCTCCGGCAAGGTTGCTGTGAGCACGATCGAACTGGCGTAGTCCAGGCTAGCCACCAGCGCGCGCGAATAGCGCCGCTGGACCGGCAAACTGAAGAGGCGCGTTCCGGTGACGGGGCGCGCTTTTTTGATTCCGGACGTAGCGTCAGAGTCCGAAATAGACAGCGATGATCCCGATGCAGGTGAGGTTCAGCGCAAACCCGGCCCGGGCCATGTCACGGACGGTGACCTTGCGGGTCGCGTAGACCACGGCATTCGGTCCTGTCGCGATCGGCAGCATGAAACCGCAGGACGCCGCCACGCAGCAGGGAATGACGAGGGCGCGGATATCGAGCCCCGTCGCATCGGAGAGCGCGCCGAGCACCGGCAGGAAGGTCGTCATCGCGGCGACATTGGACATCACCTCGGACAGGAATACCACCATCGTGACGATGATCAGGATCAGGACGATCGGCGGCAGGGTCGCAAGGCCGGCGAGGTAGGTTCCGAGCCAACCGGCGAGCCCGGAGGCCTGGATCGCCGCCGCCATCGACAGGCCGCCGCCGAACAGCAGCACCACATCCCACGGCACATTCTTCCCGTCGTCCCAGTCCAGCAGCGCCCCTCCGCGCCCCGCCGCCCGCTCGGACGTGTCGCCGTGCGGCACGAGGAACATTGCCACGGCGCCCAGCATCGCGATTCCCATGTCGGTCAGGCCGGACAGCGCCGGCACCTTGATCAGCTGCTCGCGCAGGATCCACGCGGCCGCGACGCACGCGAACACGGTTGCGACCCGTGCCTCCGCGGATGTCACGCGCCCGAGCGCGCCGTGTTGCGCCCGAATGGACGCGCTGGCGGCCTGCGCCTGCTCAGGTGAGGATTTCAGCCCCCAGGTCAGGATGAGCCAGGCCGCCGGCAGCATCAGCGCGATCATCGGCACGCCGGTCGCCATCCATTCCCGGAACGTGATCTCGATCCCGGCATTCTCCTTCAGCCAACCGATGGCAATCAGGTTCGTCGGCGTGCCGACCGGCGTGCCGAGCCCGCCGATCGAAGCGGCATAGCAAACGCCCAGCAGCAGCGCGACCGCGAGCCGCGGCCCCCCGCCGGCCGCCACCGCGACGGACAGGATGATGGGGGTCATCATCAGCGCCGTCGCCGTGTTGGAAATCCACATCGACAGAAGCGCGGTCGCCAGCATCACGCCGCCCGTCAGCAGTTTCAGCCGCGCGCCCGACACCCGGAGCACGTTCAGCGCGATGCGCCGATGCAGGTTCCATTTCTCGATCGCGAGAGCCACCAGAAACCCGCCCAGCAACAACATGACAACGGGATCGGCATAAGGCGCGGCCACATCCTTGAGATCCATGATTCCGAACAGGGGCAGGATGGCGAGCGGCAGCAAGGATGTGACCGCCATGGGAATGGCTTCGGTCGCCCACCAGATCGCCATCAGCAGGAACAGGCCGGCCACCCACATCGCGCTCGGCTCAAGTCCGGCCGGCGGCGGAAGAAGCGCAACAATCAGCGCCAGCACGGGGCCGGCGAGCAGGCCGAACGTCGCGGCGAACCCGGCGCCGCCGTTCGTCATGCCTTCGCGCGGCGGGGAGGTCTCACCCGTCTCCGTCATCTGATTATCCTCAACCCCAAGTATTTGGAACGAGGCTTAGCGCGGTTCCGGCAGAGGGGAAACAGGCGTGGTGCGGGCGGCCGGGCTTGAACCGGCAAGGCCTTGCGGCCGAGGGATTTTAAGTCCCTTGCGTATACCAATTTCGCCACGCCCGCACGTGCGGTCGAGGGTTAAGGCGCGTCCGCGCCAATGGCAAGCAGGCGGGCCATTGAGGCCGGGAAGTCCCTGCGCGCGTTGCTGCCATTCGTGTGGTTGCGGCATCGTCCCGGACGCCGGCGGGGACGCTCGCTTTCAGGGTGTGCTGGGCGAAAGCCTGATCTTCACTTCGCTCATCAGTGTGCGATGCACCGGGCATTTCTCCGAGATTTCGATCATCCGGGCGCGCTGGGCGTCATCGAGATCGCCTTCGATCCGGATCGATACCGTGAACGTATCGATCTTTCCGTCGCGGGTTTCGCAATCGCGGCAATCGGCGGCATGAATCTTGTCATGCTTCACCTCGACCGCGATGCGGTCCACCGGCCAGTTCTTCTGGCGCGCATACATCCGCATGGTCATTGATTTGCACGCCGCAAGGCTCGCCGCCAGCAGGTCGTAGGGAGACGGTCCGCTATCCTTGCCGCCCACATCCACGGGTTCATCCGCGAGGAGGAAATGCCGGCCCGACTGAACAAGGTTCGTGAACTGACCATCGCCGGTTTCTTCGGCCACAACTGCGCCCTCGGGGTGAGCGGTGGGCGCCGGCATCGGCACATAACGCGCCGCCCAGGCCGCGATCACCTGCGCCGCATAGGCCGCGTCGGCGGGCCGCGTCAGGAAGTGATCGGCATTGTCGAGCGAGATAAAGCTCTTGGGGTGCTTGGCGGCCCGGAAGATCGCCGTCGCATTGTCGGTGCCGACCACCTGGTCGCCGGGCGCCTGCATCACCAGCAGGGCCTTGCGCAGGTTGGCGATGCGCTCCAGTTGCGGTTGGTCGCGGATGTCCTCCAGCAGTTCCCGACGGATCGTGAACGGCTTGCCGCCCAGCGTTACATTCGCCGCGCCGTGTTCTTCGATGACCTGCACGGCTTCAGCAAAATTGTGCTCCACATGCGCCACATCGGCCGGCGCGCCGATCGTCACCACCGCGCGCGCATCTGAAATCCGGCCCGCCGCCGCAAGCACGGCGGCGCCGCCCAGGCTGTGCCCGATCAGCAGGGCGGGCGGCCCATGCGCGCTGCGCAGAAAATCGGCCGCCGCCACGAGGTCGTCGACATTCGAGGAGAAGGTGCTGGTCTCGAACGCGCCGCCGGAATGGCCGATACCGGCGAAGTCAAAGCGGAGCACGGCAAATCCTTGCGTCGCGAGTGCGCGCGACACCCGCGTCGCCGCCGCCGATTCCTTGCCGCATGTGAAGCAGTGCGCAAACACGGCCCAGGCGCGCGGCGCGCCCGAGGGATGCTCCAGCCGGCCAGACAAGATGTGCCCGGTTGCTCCGGGAAAGGTTACAGTTTCGGTTTTCATGTCCGTGTTTCCAGTTGGCCTTCAGCCTTGCGGCAGCGGCGTGAATTCCTGATCGTCGCCGTCCGGCAGTTTCATCCGTCCCGCCGCCCAGTCGGCTTTCGCCTGCTCGAGGCGTTCCTTGGACGACGACACGAAGTTCCAGAAGATGAAGCGCTCGCCCACGGGCTCCCCGCCGAGCACCATCACGGTGGAAGGCGCCAGCGCGGTGACGGACACATCGCCTTTGCCGAGCACCGCCATCTGTCCCGGTTTCAGCGTCTGGCCGCCCACCTCGATGGCGCCCTCCGTCAGATACACCGCCCGCTCGGCATGTTCGCCCGGCACGCCGCGGCGCGCGCCGGCGTCCATGTCCCAATGCATGTAGAAGAGCGGGGAGTTCACCTTCACGCCCGCGTCCATGCCTTCGGCCGCGCCCGCGATCATCCGTCCACGGAGGCCCGGCTCGGTCCAGACCGGCAGGCTGTCGGCGGGATGATGCCAGAAGCCCGGATCAATTTCCTCGTCCGCAGCTGGCAACGCCACCCAGGCCTGGATGCCATGCATGTGCGCGCCGTGCATGCGGGCATGTTCGAGGCGCTCGGAATGCGTGATGCCCCTGCCGGCGGTCATCCAGTTGACGGCGCCCGGCTTGATCTCCTGCTTGAAGCCGAGACTGTCACGGTGCGTCATCGCGCCGGAGTAGAGATAGGTCACGGTAGACAGGCCAATATGCGGATGCGGCCGCACGTCCAGCTCCCGCGGGATGCCGGCGGCAAAGTCCACAGGCCCCATCTGGTCGAAGAAGATGAACGGGCCCACCATGCGCCGCTTCGCAAAGGGCAGCACACGGCCCACTTCAAATCCGCCGCCAAGGTCGCGCGTGCGCTTGTCGATGATGAGGTCGATCATGGGCTTTCCCTTCGTGCGGCTGCTGACCCCAATGTATCGCCGCGATCGCCTTTCGCGAGGCTTTATATGCCCGTGCGAGGCTGATAACACCTATGCACATTCTGGTTTCACATCCACGCGGAGTCTCGTCCTCATGCCGATCACTTTCTCGTTTTCCCGCGCAGTCGCGTCCGCCGCGGTGATCGCCGCGCTGGCCATGCCGGCCCTGGCCGATACCGTTTACGTTCAGGCCGGCAAGGTCCTCGCGGTCCCCGGCGAGGCGCCGCGCGGACCGACCACGATCATCGTCACCGATGGCCGCATCGCGTCCCTGGAAGACGGCTACAAGACCCCGCGTGACACGTCCGTCCGCGTGATCGACCTCAAGGGCCACTATGTCCTCCCGGGCCTGATCGATAGCCATGTCCACCTGGTGTCCGACACCGGCGGCATCGCCTCGCAGCTGGAAGACGTCACCCTCTCGCCCGCCGCCCAGGCCTTCAATGCCTGGGACAATGGCATGAAGACGCTGAACGCCGGCTTCACCACGGTGCGCAATCTCGGCGACGGCGACGGCGCGGTGCTGGCCCTGCGCGATGCGATCAATGACGGGCAGGTCACCGGTCCGCGCATCCTTGATGCGGGCGCGTCGATCTCCGCTTCGGCCGGTCACATGGACGGCTCGCTCGGTTACCGCGACGAGCTGCGGGACTTCTTCAATGCGGCGGGCAATACCTGCAGCGGCGCGGACGATTGCCGCCGCGCCGTGCGCCTGCAGGTCGCCCGCGGGGCCGACGTGATCAAGCTCGCCACCACCGGCGGCGTCAACAGCCGGATCGGCGCCGGTCTTGGCAAGCAGATGTTCGAGGACGAGGCCCGCGCCATCGTCGAAACCGCGAAACTGTTCGGCAAGAAGGTTTCCGCGCATGCTCACGGCGCCGATGGTATCCGCCTCGCGCTTCTCGCGGGTGTCGATTCCATTGAGCACGGCACCATCCTCGACCCCGAAACCATCGACGCCTTTGTGGCTTCGGGCGCCTATTACGTTCCCACGCTTTCGACCGTGAACGGATATATCGAACGCCTGAAGGCCAACCCTGATGCCTATGAGCCGGATGTCCGTGCCAAGATCGAATGGCGCATCGGCATCACCGGCAAGAGCCTTGAAGTCCTGTACGCCGAAGGCGTGAAGATCGCCTTCGGCACAGATGCCGGCGTCTCGAAACATGGCCGCAACGCGGACGAGTTCGAACTGATGGTGAAGTTCGGCATGCCGCCCGCCGAAGCCATCAAGGCCGCGACCATCAACGCCGCCGACCTGCTCGGGCTCACCGCTGAAATCGGCACCCTTGAAGCGGGCAAGAGCGCCGACCTCATCGCCGTGAAGGGCGACCCGCTGAAGGACGTGAAAGTCCTCAAGCAGGTCGATTTCGTCATGGTGCGCGGGGATGTGGCGAAGGAATAGGGCATCGAGGGGGCGCGTTACACCGAGCCCAACGCCGCGCGTAAAGCTACGTCACACTCGATGGCCGCAGGCCATCTGAGTGCCCATCTCCCGAGGCCGACACGAATGCGAAGGTGCTCGGGGGATGGCGTCGGAGATGGGCCCTCAGATGCGCTGCGCGCATCGAGGGTGACGCATCCCTGCGGCGTATTCGTTCGTACCCGGAGTTACGGAACGCAGCCCTCGGGTGCCTTCTTCTTCTTGCCGAACAGGCCCGCGCCGGGAATCTGGGACATCAGCGCATCCTTCACGATGTCGCCCGCTTCCGGCGGCGGGCATTTCGGCAGGTCGCTGCCCGTATCCGCCATGCCCTCTGCGGCCATGCCGGCCGCCATCATGTCCGAGAAATTGCCAACCATCAGGTTCGCAACCGACTTGACCCGCACGCGCGCGGTCCATTCCTGATCCCACGCCACCTTCGGATCGGCAGGCCGCTCCGGGTGCACGATGTTCAGCTCCCGCCCATAGGCAATGCCGCGTGCGTTCACGAACATCGCGTCCGCAAAGATGCCCGCCGGAATGTCGCAAGAGGTTTTCGAGGCCGGCAGGATCGCCTTTTCCTTGAGGTATTTTTCCTGGTTCGAGTTCGAGAGATAGTTGACGAGGCCGTCACCCGCTTCGGGCACTTCCGAGGAGCTCCACTGCGTGAAGGTCATTTCTTCCGGCTTTCCGCCGCCGCCTTCCTTCATCGCCATGCCGCTGGCATTCACGAAATAGGCCGAGGCCTGCGCCAGCGGTGACCAGGCCAGCGTGATCACCGAGGCCTTGTCGCCGCTGGAGCTGAGGCCGAGGTCCGGCAGGAAATCCTGCGCCGCGCTGAGCGTGAAGCTCAGGCTTGCCGGCAGACCCTCGCCGGTCACCGTATGCGTTCCGGCGAACGAGGCATCCTTCGGCACGTGTTTGGAATTGTCCTTGTTCGGCCAGAAACTGGAGTTGCGGTTCGAGGTCGCGCCGCGGTCGATCTCGACGCGCGAACGCAGCGCCTGGCCCCAGACATCCACGCCTTTCTTGCTGTCGAACTCGATCGTCTGGACGTTCGGCTGGCCGGGCCGCACTTTGGCGCCGCAGCCCCAATAGGTCTTGATCGTGATCTTCATCTTGCCTTCGGACGGGGCCTGGGGCGGCGCTTCATCGAAAGGCGTGCGGCCGCTGACCTTGGCCGGCGGGCGAAGCGGCAGGCTTGCGCCCAGCTTCGCCGTTTTCGGGATCGCCTGATCGGCCTTCACCTGGCCGGACTTGCGCGCATCAAAGAGGGCGATGTCCACCCGTTTGCCATCCTGGCCCATGTTGGCGGCGCCGAACCAGTTGTCGCCATTGCCGAAGGCGCTGCCGAACCCGGACTCCCCGCCGCCCATCATGGCGCCGAGGCCCATCAGGCCGCCGCCCTGCATCGGCTGCCCCGTGGAGATATCCATCCAGTAATTGACCGGCGCCGGGTTCACGACCTGCTTGGACGTGCTCCCTGCGCCTTGGGCCGCCGAAGGCAGGGCCAGCGCGGCCACTGCGCAGGCGGCGAGCGCCAGTTTCCGATTTGTTGATGCCGTTCTCATGTGCGTCCACCCATGACTTATGGTCCCCCGACCGTCCCGGCAGGAAGATAGCATGGCGGCCCGGCCTGTCACGCGGATTGGCGCACAGGCGCTGCAGGCGTCAGGTGAAGGCGACGTTCAGCCAGCTCGGGCGCACATAGGTCTCGCCGAGATCGCGCGCGACCAGCTTGTGGGCAATCGTGCCCTGATCGACCGTCAGGCCATTGGCCAGGTGCCGGTTGGCATTGATTGCGCCGCGGGCCCCCTTGTTCGCAATCTGCATCACGAAGGGCAGGGTGGCATTGTTCAGCGCATAGGTGGACGTGCGCGGCACCGCGCCCGGCATGTTCGCCACGCAGTAGTGAAGTATTCCGTCCACGTCATAAATCGGGTCTTCGTGCGTCGTCGCGTGGCTCGTCTCGAAACAGCCGCCCTGGTCGATGGCGATGTCGACCAGCACCGCGCCGGGCTTCATCGTCTTCAGCTGCGCGCGGCTGATCAGCTTGGGCGCCGACGCGCCCGGGATCAGCACCGCGCCGATGACGAGATCGGCCTCCTTGATCGCTTCGGCCAGCGCGTGGGCGGTCGAGTACATCGTCTTGAGGCTGCCGCGGAACTGTTCGTCGAGCTGGCCAAGGCGCACATTGTTCCGGTCGAATACGGTCACGTCCGCGCGCATGCCGACCGCAATTTCCGCCGCATGGGTTCCGGACACGCCGCCGCCGATGATCACCACTTTCGACGGTGCAACGCCCGGCACGCCGCCCAGCAGAATGCCCCGGCCGCGCTTGGTGCGCATCAGTGCCCAGGCCGCGACCTGCATCGACATGCGCCCCGCCACCTGGCTCATCGGGCGCAGCAGCGGAAGGCCGCCTTCGGAATCGGTCACGGTTTCATACGCAATCGCGAGGCAGCCCGATTTCATCAGGCCCTTCGCCTGCACCGGATCCGGCGCCAGGTGCAGATAGGTGAACAGGGTATGCTCCGGCGTCAGGCGCGCGGTCTCTTCGGGCTGCGGCTCCTTCACCTTCACGATCAGTTCGCTGCCGCCGAACACTGCCGCGGCATCCGGCGCGATCTGCGCCCCGACGGCGACATAGGCGTCATTGTTGAAGCCGGAATTCACGCCCGCGTCCGATTGCACCAGAACGCTGTGTCCGGCGCGGACGAGCTCGCCAACGCTTTCCGGTGTCAGGCCGACACGGGATTCCTGTTTCTTGATTTCGGTTGGAACGCCAATGCGCATTGTGCCTCTCCTTGGGGAAGGCCTAGCCCTATACCGTCCCCTCCCGGCAACTTCCAGCCCTTTGCAGTGAGACGGCAACAGCGAGGAAAGCCCCGCCCGCTTACCCGCTGATCGAGAGCGTCAGGACAATGCGCTCGGCTGCCGGGGCAAAATTCTCGATGTCGGTGTCCCAGTAGCGAAGGTCGATTGCGGCGGCGCCCAGCGATACGGTCGAGCCGATGGACCAATCGGCATAGTCGCCATCCGTCTCGCTTGTGTAGGATCCGATGGCCGCGTCCACGCTGACAGCCGAACTCAGGGCGTAGCCGGCCTTGAGGCTTGAATATGTATCGTCTTCACCGGGAGTGAACGCGCCGTCGGCGCCCACCCAGAGCCCGCTGCCGAAACTGTAGCCCAGCCCGCCGCTGAGTTCCAAACCGCTCAGATCCTCCGCGCCGGCGCCCGGATAGTCGAAGTAGGTGGCTCTCACATCCCAGCTGACGCCGTTTTTCAACACGCCCGCCAAACCGGTATAATAGCTGACCTCGAAATCTGCGGCGGAGGCATCTCCAAAGTCGATCGTCGAGGCCCAGACGCCCGCATAGACCGCACCGTCCGCATAGTCGAACCCGCCCTGGATCGCAGGGTCCCCGTTCGACAGGGAAATCCCGCGCCAAGTATAGTCACTGGTCAGCGAAGCATTGGCCGTCCAGCTGCCCTGCGCGGCAGCGGTTTCGGCAGAAATCGGAAGGGCAACGGCAATCAGCCCGCCCCACATCTTTTCGAGCATCCCGGGCGTCCTGACGTCCATCCTTTGGCGTCACCATCGGAAGGAAGGGGGTCGAAGTCCAGTCTGGAGACGAGAGGCAGGATCCGGGGTGATCAAACACCCCTCCGGGACGAGCTCCGTCCAAAACGAAAAGTCCCTCTCCCAGCGAACTGGAAGAGGGACAAATGACCGGGCTCCGGCCCCTGCGATACGCCCGGCTATGCCCAGACTAGAAGAACTTCGAGATCATGATGACGAAATTCTCGTCGGCGGTGTCGCCTGCGAACGCATCGTCGATATCGGTGTCCGTGTACTTCAGCGTCAGGTCGAACAGATCGAAGGCATAGGCGCCGCCGAGCGACCAGTTGACGTATTCCGTACCGGCATCCGGGCTGAAATTGCCGACGGTGGCAAGACCCTTGAGTTTTTCCGTGAAGGCGTAGGAGGCCGAGCCTTCAACATAGGTGTATTCGACGTCGGGCTCATAGAACGCTGTGACGCCCGTCGAGAAAGCACCTGCCGTATAGCCGAGACCGGCCTTCAGTTCGGTGACGTTCAGATCGTCCTCGCCCGGATAGACGTAGGTGATCACGCCGACGTCGTAGGAGAGCGAGTCGGTGAGCGCGCCGCGGAAGCCGCCATAGAGGTCAACTTCGATATCGGCGTCCGAACCGAAATCGACGTTCGATGCCCAGCCGCCGACATAGAAGCCGCCATTGGTGTAATCGACGCCGGCCTGCAAGGTCGGATTGTTGTCGGTCTGCGAGATGCCGCGGAAGATGTAATCGTTGGCGACCGCGACGTTGAAGGACACATCGCCTTGGGCATTCGCGCCTCCGGCTGCAGCGACAAGCGCGGCGGCAAGGAGGCTGGCCCGGGAGAGATTATTGTTCATGTGAGAGACCTTGCTTCTGTATCCACGCTCCTGATCGAGCGGCGAGGTCAGACGAGCCCAGCCCGGCCATAATTTCGATGGCAAACGTGGCGTAAACCGGTCCTTTGGACGGACTTCGCCGGGCTTTTGGGCAGACCGGATGCGGCATGCCCGCGCTTTGTGCGATGCAGCGAATCCACACTTGTGTGGCGGATTCGCAACAAAAAGCAGGATCAGCGCGCGACCATCGGCGCGTACCCGAGGTGCATCCCTGCATCCACGAGCAGCGTTTCACCCGTAACGTGCCGCGAGGCGTCCGTCAGGAAGAAAACGGCCGAATCGGCGATGTCGTCCGGACCGCTCGCAACATTCAGCGGAACCGACGCCGCCACGCCGGCTTCCATTTTTGCATACTGCTCCGGGCTCATCTCGTCCTTGAACCAGCGCGTGCCGATGAAACCGGGGCAGACGGCATTGACGCGGATCGCCGGGGCGAGGGCCCGGGCAAGGCTCAACGTCATCGTGTTCAGCGCGCCCTTGGTGGCCGCATAGGCCACCGACGAGCCGATCCCGGTGACGCCGGCAATCGACGAGACGTTCAGCACCGCCGACGCCCGCCCGGTCTGCCGGTGCGCCTCGACGAGCAGGGGCTTCACCTTCTGGAGCATCAGGAACGGCCCCGCCACGTTCACCGCATAGGTGTGCAGGAAATCTTCGCGGCTCAGCGCATCGAGGTCCGAATGGTCGCGGGCGTGCTTGGTGATCCCGGCATTGTTGACGAGGATATCCAGGCGCCCGCCCTGCGCCGCCGCTTCGGCCAGCTTTGCGCAGCCTTCGTCGGTTGAGACATCTGCCTGGACCAGCCGCGCCTGCGCGCCGGCTTTCTGGCAATCGGCGACGGTGGCTTCAGCGTCCGCGACCGACTTGGTGCAGTTGATGATGACGCTGGCGCCGCGCTCGGCGAGCCGCAGGGCGATGGAGCGGCCGAGGCCGGTGGCCGATCCCGTCACGAGGGCGCGGCGCCCTTCGAGGTCCTTGGGTTGGTTCATGATTTTCCTCCCGCCGATTTTGTTTTGGCTGCTCACGTCTTAGCGCGGCGCGTTCTGCAGTGTCCATTGGCGCGCACGCCAGACGAGAGTGAGTCCCCGGCTTGTAAGCAACCGGCAACGCAGCGAAAAAGTGTCAAGTCAGATTGACGGATTCGTGCCTTGGATGGTCTCTTTCGCCTCGTCTATGTCAGCACGGCCCAACCGGGCCTGACCGACCATGACGTCGAACGGCTGCTCAACGAATCCCAGTCCAACAACAACGAACGCTTCATCACCGGATACCTGGTCCATAACGGCCAGAACTTCATGCAGCTGATCGAAGGGCCGCATGAGGAGGTGAACGACCTCTACGCTCGCATCCTGCGCGACCGGCGCCACACCGGCGTGGTGCGGATCATGGCCGAATGGGCGGAGCGGCGCGCGTTCCCGAACTGGTCGATGAACTATTTCCGCGTCGACCGGCATGGCTCCGTCGGCACGATGATCGCCCGTCAGGCGGACTCGCTCGACACCCTGATGGAAGCGCAGGTGCCGCGTGACCTGCTGCACATGTTCTCCAAGTTCATTCAGCAGACGGAATATCCCGAACCGCGCAGCGAGCACCCGGCCAGCAACGTGATCCAGCGCCGCCGCGAGCAGCAGGATCCGCGCGAATAGACCCGGCCAGCTGGCCGATTATTCCGCGTCCACCGCCGCCTGCACGGCCTTGTAGAACGCCTTGCGGTCCTCGAATTCGCCGTCCTTCAGGCCGAGCGCGGTTTTCCAGTTGGCATTGGACGCGATCACCAGCCGGCGCGCCGGATCGATGAAGATGCCCTGGCCGAAGATGCCGTCCGCCTGGAACGAGCCGTCATCCCACGTCCACCACTGGAAGCCATAGCCTTCGCCGGCCTGTCCGTAATCGGCCTGCTTCACCGTCGCTTGTCCCAGCCAGTCCGCCGGCACGACGGGTCCTGCCGGCGTTGCGGCGCCCTCCAGGATGAACTGTCCGAAGCGCGCGAAATCGCGCGTCGCCGCCTGGATGCAGCAGCCGCTGATCTCGTGACCATCGGCGCCAAGCAGCCAGCTTGAATCCTGTTCCATGCCGTACGGCGCCCAGATCTTTTCCGACAGGTAATCGGCGACCGGCTTGCCAGTCGCCGAACTCACCAGCACACCGATGAGATTGGTCTCGCCCGTCGAATAGTTCCAGACCTCGCCCGGCGGATGCGCCCGGCCGAGGCTGCGCATGTAGGACACCGTGCCGTTCATGCCGGGCTCGGGCACATGCTTGTCGAACTGCGCGACGTTGGACTCCGGGTCCTCGTAATCCTCGTTCCAGGCCACGCCGGACGTCATCGTCAGCAGCTGCGCGATGGTCACATCGTCATAGGGCGAGCCCTTGAGATCGGGGATGTACGTGCTGACCTTGTCGCCGAGGCTCTTGATATGCCCGTCCGCAATCGCCGCGCCGACCAGCGTCGAGGTCAGCGACTTCGCGACCGAAAAGCTCGTCCACCGTCCCCGATCGGTAAAGTCGTTGCCATAGCGCTCCAGCCGGATCTTGCCGTCCTGCAGGATCACCAGCGAGGCGGCGTTCTGGCTTTGCATGTACGCATCAAGGTCAACGCGCGCACCAAGATCGAGGGGCGCGCCCTCGGGCAGGGGATGGACGGCCTCGCCTGTCTGGACCGGCCGCGATTTGATGATCATTGGCAGCCGGTCCAACATCCGGAAGGCGGCATCGCGCTGCGGCACGGACCAGAACAGAACGTCGCGGCCCTCGGGCGGATGCGTCGCCACCGCCCGCCAGTCGGGCCCGATCAGCATCCAGCCCACGCCCCCGGCAACCACCAGCGCGGCGAGCCCGATGCCGATACGGCGCAGCCAACGGTTCGGCGTGCTCATGGACGGTTCCTCTTCAATACATCCCGGCCGGCACATTAAACCGGCCCGGCCATTGGGCAAGGATAGGGCCTCAAATTGCCGGTGCGGCAAGCATGGACAAGGCGCGAGACCCGGCTTAACTGCGGCAGGTTTAAGTTTGAGGGGCTGCCGGGCGCAATGTTCAAGAAGATCCTGATTGCCAACCGAGGCGAGATCGCCGTTCGCGTCATCAAGACGTGCCGGCGGATGGGCATCAAGACCGTGGTGGTCTATTCGGATGCCGATGCGGGCTCGATGGCGGTCCAGATGGCCGATGAGTCGGTCTATATCGGCGGCTCGCCGGCGGCGCAGTCCTACCTCGTGCAGGACAAGATCATCGCCGCCGTGCGCCAGACCGGCGCCGAGGCGATCCACCCGGGCTTCGGCTTCCTGTCTGAAAACCCCGCTTTCGCCAAACGCCTCGAAGCCGAGAAGATCGGCTGGATTGGCCCGAACGCCTTCGCGATCGACGCGATGGGCGACAAGATCAGTTCGAAGAAACTCGCCGCCGAAGCCGGCGTCTCCACTGTGCCCGGCCATATGGGCCTGATCGAGGACACGAAGGAAGCCATCAAGATTTCGCGCGAGATCGGCTACCCGGTGATGATCAAGGCCTCGGCCGGCGGCGGCGGCAAGGGCATCCGCGTCGCCTACAATGACAAGGAAGTCGAAGAAGGCTTCCCGGCCGTGAAGGCCGAAGCGAAAGCCTCCTTCGGCGACGACCGCGTCTTCATCGAGAAGTTCATCCTCGAGCCGCGCCACATCGAAATCCAGGTGCTCGGCGACAAGCACGGCAACTGCATCTACC
>JAIXRO010000004.1 GCA_027485145.1 Hyphomonadaceae bacterium
CAGGAAAAGCAGCTGCTGCTGGAGGCAGACACCATCGCCGACCGGTGCGACACGCTGGTGGCGCTGCTGGAGCTCGGCGCAGCCGAACCGCCGCGCGGCGCACCGCTGCAATGAGCGAGATCGATCCGAAGCTGCTGGAAGTGATCGTGTGTCCGCAGACGCGCGACAGCCTGCGCTATGACCGCGAGAAGCAGGAACTGGTGAGCCCCCGCGCGCGGCTGGCGTTCCCCGTCCGCGACGGCGTGCCGATCCTGATCGCGGACGAAGCCCGCGAACTGGGGCCGAACGAATGAGCGTGTGGCCAGCCGAACTTGTGTTCCGTCGCGAGGCGCGCGTGCTGCACATCGTCTTCGACGACGGCGCCGAAGCCGACATCCCGTTCGAGACGTTGCGCGTGGAAAGCCCTTCGGCCGAAGTGCAGGGCCACGGACCGGGCGAGAAGCGTATTGTCACCGGCAAGGCGGACGTCGGCGTCCTCGATGCGCTGCCCGTGGGCAAGTACGCGGTGCGCATCGTGTTCGACGACGGACACGACACGGGCATCTACGCGTGGGAGTACCTGCGCAAGCTGAGCGGGGTTTAGGCGGTTCAGATCCAGAACGAGTTGGGCGACCGTTCTTGGCCCAACCCAGCCGGTTAACGACTTCGTCCAGAACATCCAGCCGCATTGCGAACCTTTTTGCCGTGTGAAGCGACTGAAATAAATAGATGGTCACCCATGGTTGACGAATTCAGGTAGTCAACCTATGTTGACGAAATGAGTAATCGGAACCCAGTTGATCGCAAGACCGCGCCGGATTTGACCGTCTTGTTGGCGATCTGCTTTCGCGCCGCTGCCGACGAACTCGATCGCGAGCTCGATGCCGCGGGCTTTCCTGGGATGCGGCCAAAACATGGCTTTGTGTTTCGTAATCTCGCTGAGGAGTGGATTGCGCCGACCGAACTTGCGCGACGCTTGGGCGTCAGCAAGCAGGCGGTGGGGAAGATTATTGATGAGATGGAGGCTGACCGTCTTCTGGATCGCCGCGATGACGCACAAGACGGGCGAAAGAAACTCGTCGGGCTAAGCGCGCGTGGCCAACGCGCGAGAAAAACGGCTGCCGATATATCCCGCACAATAGAGCAGCGCATGCACAAGCGCCTCGGCGCCCAGAAGGCAAGAGAGATGATCGAGGCGCTAATCGTCCTGGCGTGCGAACTCGGCGCCGAAGAAGCCATAGCCAGTAAGCGTCCGAGGCCGGCGGACTGAACATTCCAGAACTTCGGGGAGACTTCTCTAAAATGACACCGTTCGAGATTGCGCGGGCAGTGCATATCGTAGCCGCGACCCTCTGGGTGGGCGGAGGCATCGCGATTGCCGTCGGCGCCGAGTTGGCGCGTCATAAGCGTGGACCGGACCTGCTGTTCGCTCTCTTGTATGCGGCCGCCCTGATGGGGCCTGGCTATTTCATGCCGATATCAATGCTCACTCTTGTCTCAGGAATTGTCGCGACATGGTTGGGACCGGGCTTTTTGCAGCTCTGGATAATACTTGGTCTTGCCGGCGCTGTGGCGACATTTCTGATCGGGCTCCTGGTGATCAAGCCGCGATCCGAAGAGATCGCTCGCCTCCTGGCCGCGGCGCCGGATACCACCGGAGCAGCCCTGACGCAGACTTTGACACTTATGACTCTCGTGCGCTTCGACCACCTCATCCTTCTGCTCGTTGTGGCCGTCATGGCGCTCAAGCCTTCGGTGACGGATACCGGATTTCTGCTCGCCATGGGCGCAATCCTCGCGCTCGGGGCCGTGCTGACGATCGCCCGCATCCGTCGAATGCGCCTCACACCGCCGCGCGGTGCTGGAGGGGCAGTAACAGAGACCCGTGTTCCGGACCTCCGCAGACCAACCTGATCCGCGTCACATTCAGCACCGAAAAAGGAATCGCCTATGCTCATTGCCCATCTCCGCTTTCCCATCGCGCCTGAAAATCGGCGGATTGCAACAGAAGCGCTCCTCTCAGGATTAGAGACAGTCCGCGCCATGCGCGGCTGTATCGCTTTTCATCCCGTCTATGATCCCACAGATGAAGCCGTGCTCGGCATTGTTCATGAATGGGAAAGTGAAGCCGACTTCGCGGCCTACACAGCCTCGGATGTCTTCAGAGCATTCAGCGCACGCATTCGGCCGCTCATGACCGGCTCACCGATCAGCCGCCGATTTCGTTCTGAACTTATCGAAACGGTGAATTGACAATTGGATCTCGCGGCTGACCCACAGTTTTATCGCTCGGCAAGTTCGCGCTGGCGATAAAAGGCGGCACCCAACCGAAGGCCTGTGATGTCTAATCGCACGAAAATAGCTGGCGTCGCCTTGCCCATGGTAGTCGCCTCGACCGTGTTGGGACTGATGGGCACTGACCTTGTCTTGCCGGCTGTGCCATCCCTCCCACAGGCACTTTCGGGCGCCCCGGCTGAAGCGCAATTGGTGCTCGCGGCTTATGTCGCGGGGACCTGCGTGGGTCTATTGGCATTCGGCGCTTTAGGCGACCGCTTCGCGACCAGAACCTTATTCGTCGCCTCGCTGCTGCTGACAGGGCTCATCTCTTTCGCGTGCGCTTTTGCGGTCGATATCTGGACTCTGATAGCGCTGCGCGCGTTGCAGGGCGCGGTCGCTGCTGGGCCCGCGGTGTTTGCGCCCGGAATCATTCGGGCGATTTACGACGAGCAACGCGCAGTGCGGGCGATTGGCGTCCTCGGGAGCATTGAATCACTTGCTCCAGCGCTTGCTCCCATCCTTGGCGCATGGCTGCTCACACCAGGCGGGTGGCGGCTTTCATTTGAACTCATCGGGGGCGCAGCGCTCGCGCTAGCGGCGGCGCAGCTGGCCTTTCCCTCGATCCTACAAACCAGTCGCCGCACCAAGGGCGGCTATGGGGTGCTCCTCAGCGATCCTGTGTTCTTGCGCTATGCGCTAAGCCAAGCCTTCGTGTTAGGCGGCCTCCTCGTCTTTGTGTTCGGCGCGCCAGCGGTCATCGTCAACGGCCTTGGCGA
>JAIXRO010000041.1 GCA_027485145.1 Hyphomonadaceae bacterium
CACCTGACCGGCGATGAATTTTGTCGCGCGAGGAATGCGCCGCAGGCGCAGGGGAAAATTCTTCGCCGGTCAGGTTTCAGGCCCGGCGCAGGTCGTCCAGGTCCAACGGCAAGAGACGGAAACAAGGGGTCCCTCAGAGGGAGGTTACGGGAACGTATGAGGCTCCCTGTTTCACAACGCACTGCGATACTTCATGGAAAGTCAGACGTGGTGTCGGACGACTCGCCACCCGTTTGAACCTGCAGCTCTTTGATCCGCACACAGAGACCCTCGCGCAAAAAGCCGCCCGGCGGCAAGCACCGGGCGGCTCCATACTGCCTGAGAGGAGACGAAGAACTCAGGCAGCCGTGGCTTCGTAAGTTGAAGGCTCGGTGCCGGATTCGTCCACCGCATCCGCCTCGAACAGTCCGGCAATCCGGTCCCAAGCATCCGCGGGCGGACTAGCTGCGCCCTCGATATGGCGCGTGGGTGGCACATGCATCCAGCCCGGCATCCATGTGCTGTTCACTGAGGTATCGCGGGCAACAAGCGCCTCTGCCAGCTGCGCCTTCTGCGCTTTGGCGGTAGCGCCCTCGGTCTCGCGCGCAGCCTCTGGCGAAATCGCGCCGGCGATAAAGGCGGTGACCACGCGCTTGTCGCGCAGCAGGTCGAAGAACGCCGCGTCAGGTTTCCAGAACTCCGCCGCATTGGTGTCGCACGTATGCAACACGGCCTCGATAATCGACCCGCCAGACTCGAGCGACTCCGCCATCCCCAGCGCCAGTACCTGCATCACTTCGGCATCGGACATGGCCAGCAATGCGGCGAACGTCTCGCAGAGATGATAGGCATCGCCGCTCCGGCGCGGGACCGGCGCGCCGAGGGCCTCGAACAGGGTCTCCAGGCCCTCCCGCGCGGTGACAAGTTCGGCGGCAGCAGACCCGCCCTCGACGCTCGAAAGTGTCGCTTCCTTCACGGCGCCGGGCGAATGCAGGCGCACGTTCCAGAGTGATGAGCCGCACAGCGCATGCGCCGCCATCAGACGCATCGCGATGGCCGGATTTCGGATCAGGCTCGCCTGCGCGGCGGCGTGCCGGTGTAAGCCGATATAGTCCGCCATCGGGCCGGACATCTCGGGCCGCATATCTGTTTCCGGGGCGGTTTCGCCACTGACCGTGGCCGTCGTGGCCTTGCGGGCTTCGGCAGCTTTCAGCCAGCCTTCATGGAACGTCACCGTGCCATCATGGCGCTGCTCGACGATGACCTTGCCGCCCTGCTTCTTGGTCGTCTGGACATAGTCCCAGCGCTGGAAGTACGCGCCGCGCTCCATCAGGATCACATCCGCCCAGCCGCGGTGCAGGTAGCCCTCGACGCGCTCTGCAATCACCGCGCCTTGCGACTCCCAGAACGCAGCGGCGTCCGCAAACACAGCCGTTTCGCCGAACAGGTCGGCGGTCACCGCGCCGGAATATCCGGCAAGGTCGAACAGCGCCTTGTCGGTGGTGATCGCGCTCCCGCCGGTGATCCACGCGCGGCAGGCCCGCCCCATCGGGGCGCGCTCTGTTTCGCTGTTCCAGAGTTTGAGCCAGTCTGCTTGCTGGGCAGGTGTCGCAAGCGTCAGCGCGCGAACGGTTTCCCGATCGACTTCATCCTCAGCATAAAGCTTGCGGATCGGCGCGCTGAGCGCGGCGAGCGCCAGCACCCGCCTGACATTCAGTTCGGTCACACCGAAGAAGCCCGCAATCTCCTCGACAGTTCTTCCCTCGTCGTGAAGCTTCCGAAACGCGGTGTACTGCTCCATCTCAGTTGCAGGCAGGCGCGCAACGTTCTCGATGATCGAGGCTTCTATGGCAGATGCAGCATCGCCCTCCACCATCACTGCGCAAGGCACCAGCGGATCGCTGCCAGTCTCCTTCGCAATCTGCTGGAGCGCAAAGAAGCGGCGGCGTCCGGCGACGATGCCGAAGCCGTCCGCTTCGCGCCGGACCAGCAGGGTCTGGCGGACGCCCTTCTCCCGGATCGACGGCAGGATGTCGGAGACATCCGGCGCCTTCCGGCCATGGCGCATGTTGAGTTTTGAGATGCCGAGCTGGCTCAGCGGCAGGTGGATCAGTTCAGATTGTGACATGGGGAAACTCCTCAGAATGGAAACAGGTGTGGGGGCGCAAGGGCGAGGCCCAGCCGCCACGGCGGCAGGTGCCAGTTGATCGGCACGAAGGGCGCGCCGAAGGTGTCGAGCGACGCATCGGCTGCGCTGGCGCCGAGATCAAAATCCCGGATCGTCACGTTTGGGCAGCGACCCTCAACCCAGATCGCCGTGACAAAGCCCTGCTCAATGTCGAGCGTCAGCGAGGGGCGCGGGCCTAGAAGCTGTTCGAAGATGTCAGGCATCACGCGCCCTCCAGAGCTTGCGCATGCGCGGCGAGCCGAGTGAGCGTTTCGCGAGCCACAGCAATGGCCTCAGGCAGCAGATCGTTTGCGACCTCGGTAAGGTAGCTGTTATCCGCCCCCGGATAGTTGGCCTCGATGCCCCAGAGGCTGGCCGCGTGGGATGCGAGTTGAACGCCTTCCAGAGAAACTGACAGCACGATCCCGCAATAGAACCAGTCCCCCTTGCGCCAGCCTTCCATGACGGCTTCGGCCTTGGCCTGCGCCTCGGCAAACCGCTGACGATGGTTCGGCCCGGGGCCGATGAACCCCGGCGCATCTGCATAGAGCGAGGGCCAGAAACCGTCCTGGCGCTGATCTGGTGCGTCCGGACAATCATCCGGCACAATCTGCGCCAAGACGGTGAAGGGCCCGGCCTCACAGCTGATGACATCGCCGGGGCAGACATAGGATTGGAAGCTTTGAGCGAACATCATGCTTCGCCCTCCGCGAACAGGCCCGCGATGGCAATCCAGTGCGGGCCGTAGACGGCCGGCTCCCCGCATTCGTCGCATTCATAGCCGCTCGCGTCCGGCTCACAGCCGTCACGCGGCGCGCGGCAGGCGAGGCAAAAGCCCTCGGACCAGTCGTCCGCCTGCTGCAGTTCTTCGAGGGTGAACCGGTGCTGGGTGGTTTCGGGGGTCATATCCGCGCCCTCCCCTACCGCGACCAGAAGACATGGACTTCGTCGAAGCCCATCTGGAACACCATGATCTCGCCATTGAGCGCCATGTCGCGGGCGAGCGCCTGCCAGTCGATATAGTAGCTGAGGCTCTCGGGGATCGCGGTGCCGAGTTCGGTGTGGAGTTCTTCGGCGAAGTCGGCAGCGCTGCGATACTCGCCCGCATAATCCTCGAACGAGGCGCGCGCCTGCTCAAGGTCATTGCCGGAATGCTGGTAGATGCGGGCAGCGAGCTCGCCATACTCGCCGATGAACTCGGCAAGGTCACACACGGTCTCGAACGAGGCGTATTCCGAAAGGTGCGCGCCTTCGAAGCCATCATAGTCGTGGATCGCCCATTCTTCGGCATCCGGCTCCGGGCTGGCGCGCAGCATCGCCGAAACTTCGCGCCAGATTTCGTCTGGTGTGGTGGCATCGATCCAACGTCCGTGCAGGCGGCCATTGTTGTAAGCGGCAAGGCAGGCAACGTAGATGCGTGGCCTGTCCGGAAGAGTTGGCGCACCCGTGGTTCCAAGAGGTGCAACGGTAGTGGTCTGGTCAGTCATGTCTGTCTCCTTCCCGCCCGTTCTTTTCCGCATCAGGCGGAGGTGGGCGGCGAGAAGGCGCTTGGCCGGAGCGCATAAGGGCGCCGCGCAAGGGGACGCTGTAGGTATGATGCCTACGGACGTTTAAACGCGATCAAGTCCCGCCCCCTTGCGCGGCGGCCGCGCTCTGGCAAACGCGCCGTCCGCCCACCCCCGGCTGAGGAGGAACATAGTTGAGGCGGAGGTAAGCTCGATCAGATCTGCCACGCGCGCTGCCAACTGGAAAAGGCTGAAGATCAACCCGGCGGGCATGCTTCAGTTCAGAGCGGCTCTGTCCCTGCTTCAAGGAGAGACAGGTACCGTTGATAAACAAACACCCGCCCGCGCGCCTTGCCAGTGATCTCTTCGACAATGCCGAGCGCCTGCAGGCGCTCAAGCGCTGCCGTCGCCGTGGGAAAGGTTACACCGGAAAGCTCCGCGGCTGTGCCGATCGTCAGAAGCGGGCGTTTTTGAAGGATAGCGTGCAAAGCCTGCGCGGCCGGCGCCCCTCGCCCGAGCCCGGCAATCCTTGCGGCATCTTCCGCAAAAATCGCAGAAATCGACCGCGCCGCTTCATGCGCCTGGCGGGCGACATCCCGCACACCGCTCAGGAAGAATTCAAGCCAGGTCTCCCACCGCCCGTGCTCGCGCACTTCCTGAAGCAGTGCGTAGTAAGTCGCCCGGTGCGATTTGAGGTAGAGGCTCAGGTAGAGGAGCGGCTGGTCGAGGATCCCCTGCTCGCAGAGATACAGCGTGATCAGCAGCCGCCCAAGCCGGCCATTGCCATCAAGGAACGGGTGGATCGTTTCGAACTGCAGGTGCGCGAGGCCCGCCTTGATGAGAGGCGGCAGGCCGGAGTCCGTCTCGTGCAGGAAGGCTTCGAGATTGCTCATGAGATCCAGAACGTGCTGGGGCGGCGGCGGCACGAACAACGCATTGCCGGGCCGTGTCCCGCCAATCCAGTTCTGCGAGCGGCGGAACTCGCCCGGCTGCTTCGTACTGCCCCTCCCCGAGGAAAGGAGGATCGCATGCATTTCCTTCAGCAGGCGGAGCGACAGCGGAAAACCGCCGCGGATGCGCTCCAGGCCATGCGTGAGGGCGGCAACATAGGTAGAGACTTCCTCGACATCGTCGAGCGGCACACCGGGCGCTGCCTCATCTTCGTAGAGCAGCAGGTCGGACAGAGAAGACTGCGTCCCTTCGATCTGGGACGAGAGCAGCGCTTCCTTGCGCACATACATGTAGAGGAAGAGCGAGGTGTCGGGCGCCACGCTGCGAACCCCGTCCAGGCGGCCGAGGGCGAGCATGGCTTCGCTTGCGAGGACCGACAGCCCGGCCATGTCGATCGGGGGCCTCGGCGGCAGGCCCGGCGGCAGGAAGGCCCGCACGGTTTCGCCCGTGACGGTGCTCGTCACCCATTTGCCTTTCCGGCCGGAGTCCTGCGGAGCTGCCATGATCCATCCTTTAATAGCGCCCAATCGTTATTAAAGGATAACTGTCTACGCTTTAACTACCTCTGGGGCAATTAAAGGCTCGCGCCTTGTCGGGCAACGAGAAAATCGCCGAGTTCAGCCCACGCCGCCAGGCGAAAGGCTTTATCGTCCCAGTGAGCCGGGCCCAGATCGTAAAGACTCGCGCGCCCTACCCGAATCTTTTCATGACAGACGTATCATGGCGCTACACATCCGCGATTTCAGGCAAAGCGACGCGGCCGGGCTCTCCCGGCTGAGCGAGGCGGGGCACGTGCTCGGCGCCCTACCCGCACGTGACGCTGGAGTGAATACCCTCGCCGGCCTCCGCGACGACCAACTCGCAGGCGCGATCTGGCTGAGCCTGGATGGCGAAACCGGCATGATCCCTGCCATTCTCGTGGTCCATACTTCCGGTTGGCAGTCGGACGTGCGCGAGCTCATTGCAGAAGCAAGCCTCTGGCTTGCTTCACGCGGCGCAGCCCGCATCGCGCTCCCCATCATCCCGCAGGACAACGACCTGCTCTCCGGGCTGCTGGATATGCAGTTCAAGGCCGACGAACGCGCAGGGATCATGAAACGTACAATGCAGGTTCGCAGCGTCGCCTGAACACGGCCTCCGATCAAGCGCCCGCGACCCCTCTGGCCGCAATCGCTCAGATACCTTCAATCTCTACGACACCTGCGGACAGTGGGAAGCGCGCGGCGCGCGCGTCCGCCGGCGAGTCCCAGCCCCAGGCCCGCAGACGAACAACCGGATCCTCATTGAGCCTCGCCGGGCAGGCCGTCAGGCCGGACAGACCCGCGTGCTCGCGCGGGCGGACCGCGAAGAAGCCAGGCCTCTTCAGGCCAGAATCCGCTGCGGGCCGACATTCGCGCCGAGAAGTTCCATCAGGTATCCGCCGTCCTTCAAAGCCTCAGCCTTTCGAACCAGATACTTGAGCGTATCCTTCATCGAGCCCCGGTCGTCATTCCATTGCTCCGCGACCTTTTCCCTGCCGTAAATCGACTCGGCAATCTCACGCCGGTTCATGCCGCAAGCGATGCCGTCGAGTGCGATGAGACCATCGCGAAGGATCTGGGTCGTCTTGGTCCAGAGGGGTGTGGAGAGATCAGGTCCATCGCCATAGATTTCCAGGGCCGCCTTCTGGACCTTGAGCTTGCGCTCATAGGCCGTGATATCGGAGATGGTAAGTTTCATGCGCACAGGCTCGATCCCAATCAGCGACATGCCGGTGCACCTGACCTGCACAACGCAGCCCTTGCCGCGTGTGAGCAGAAACTCCCGCCCCTGATGATCACTGATATGGGTCATCTGGCAGAAGGGCATGCTCCGCTCCCAGATATCACATGTTTGATCTGGACCGCGCGGACTGCAATGGATTTCGACCTGATCCGGAAATGCGATCCGGTTCCAGACGACATCGGCGTCAAAGCCATTCCTGTTCGGATCCGGCATGAGCACGAGACCCCAGCGCTCCGCGAGTGTCTGGCTCGTTCGTGCCTTCAGCATACGGATGGGCGCGCAGGGTGCCATGCGTTCTGAGATGTCATCCGTGCTGCGCACGGATGCGTCCCGGCGAAACTCTTCATTGCGCCGCAGGTATTCCCAGGCCCATCGATCCATCGAGAGCCGCGAGAGATAGTCGTACTCGGCCAGAAGCCCCGAGGATTCCAGTGTGAAGGTTTTCATCGGCATCGCCTCCTCGGCGCAAGCCGAGCAAGAGTCGTTCCACTTAAGCGATTTATGATTTCGCAACCCTAAGTGTGAACGGACGGCGCTGATCTGTTAACACCTGATCCGCCAACGCGCCGATAGCCGGAACGGGATTTACCAAAGCGGCCATTTTGCACCCGTATTCCGGGCATAGCGCCAGCCTGCACAATATGGCCTGCGCTCCAACTCCCCAAAAGCGTCCGTTCCCGGAACAATAGCGGCAAGAGTTGAAGCCAGGTTTCGAAACCGATGACGCACACACGTGAGACAGAAAGCACCGAACGCCGCCTGAACGCGATGCTGCGGACCGCCTTCTGCCCTGTGGTGCGTACTGCGCTCGAAGCAGAGACAACCATAGAAGTCATGGTCAATCCCGACGGATCCGTCTGGATTGAAGAAGCTGGGCGCGGCTTGAACCCGACCGGCAACACGATCACCGCTGGCGACCGCGAACGTGTGATCCGGCTTGTCGCCTCCAGCCTCGGTGCCGGGACATCATCGACCGCCTCAATTGTCTCGGCCGAGCTTCCGGGGACCGGCGAGCGCTTTGAAGGCGTCTTGCCGCCGGTATCGGCCGCGCCCTGTTATTCGATCCGGAAACTCGCCCGCACGCCGTTCACTCTGGCGGACTATGTCCGGCAAGGCGCGCTGTCCCTGGCGCTTGCAGACAGGCTCAAGGCGCTCGTCGCTGCGCGCGCCAACATCGTCATTGCGGGGGGCACCTCCTCGGGTAAGACCAGCTTTGCCAACGCCCTGCTGGCGGAGGGTGGCTTCAGCGGCGAACGGATCGTCATCCTCGAGGATACGCGCGAACTTGCCTGCCCCGCCGCCAATCTCGTTGCCCTGCGCACGCAGGAAGCCCGCGTATCGCTGCGCGACCTTGTGCGCTCGACACTTCGCCTGCGCCCCGACCGGATAATTGTTGGCGAAGTGCGCGGGGCCGAAGCGCTCGATCTCCTCAAGGCCTGGAACACCGGCCATCCGGGCGGTCTTACAACGCTCCATGCAAATTCTGCCCTCGGCGCGCTGAGCCGTCTCGAACAGCTCGTCAGCGAAGCGACCGCTCGCGCGCCATTTGAGCTGATCGCGGAAGCCGTCGACGTCATCGTGTTCATGACCCGCGCCGGCGGCCAGCGGCGCGTCGAAGACGCGGTCCGCGTCCTTGAGTTCACAGGAGACGGCTATCGCACCGAGCCTGTGCTGTCCCGCTCCCTATCCCTCGTCAGCCAAGGAGATGCCTCATGACGAATTCCCGTCCACCTCACCTCACACGGAGGGGCATCCATCTCCTCAGCCTCGCGCTCGCGCTTGGCCTCGCCCTGCCGGCGCATGCCGCTGGCACCGGCATGCCCTGGGAAGGACCGCTCGACCAGATCCTCTCCTCAATCGAGGGACCCGTAGCCCGCATCGTGGCGGTGATCATCATCACGATTACCGGCCTGACACTCGCCTTCGGCGAGACGTCCGGCGGCTTCCGCAAGCTCATCCAGATCGTGTTCGGCCTCTCGATCGCGTTTGCGGCGACGAGCTTCTTCCTGACCTTCTTCTCGTTTGGCGGCGGAGCGTTGATCTGATGATCGAGGGTTTCGAGGTTCCCTTGCACAGGTCCCTGACCGAGCCGGTCCTAATGGCCGGCGCGCCGCGCAATCTCGCGATCTCGATTGGCACGCTCGCTGCGGCTGTGGGCCTTGGCCTGCAGCTCTGGATCCCCGGCCTTCTCATCTGGCTCCTCGGGCACTCGGCGGCAGTCTTCCTCGCCCGCAGTGACCCTGACTTCATGGCGACGCTCATTCGCGCGCTCCGGCACAAGGAACATCTCTCATGCTGAACCTGCGTGAATACGCCTCCGCCCCGCGGCTCCTCGCAGACTACCTGCCCTGGGCGGCGCTGGTGGCGCAGGGCGTTGTCCTCAACAAGGACGGTGCGTTCCAGACGACGTTCCGCTATCGCGGGCCGGACCTCGAAAGTTCAACCGAGTCCGAACTCGTCGCTGTGATGGCGCGGGTCAACAATGCGATCCGCCGGTTCGGATCCGGCTGGGCGCTCTTCTTCGAAGCGGTGCGCGAGGAAGCGGGTGATTATCCGTCCTCGGACTTTTCCGCTGCTGTCTCCTGGCTGATCGACGAGGAGCGCGCTGTAGCGGCCGAAGAAGCGGGATCAAGGTTCGAGAGCGCTTACTATCTCACCCTGCTCTGGCTGCCGCCGCCAGACACCAATGCCCGCGCCGAGAAAGCGCTGATCGAGCGGCCGGAGCGCCCCGATGGCGCGGGGTGGCGCGAACGCCTCCTTGTCTTCCAGCAGCAGGCGGAGCGCACCTTTGATCTCCTGTCGACGGCGCTGTCCGAGATTGCGCCGCTGTCGGACAGCGAGACGCTGACCTATCTGCACAGCTGTATTTCCAGCCGGCGCCACAAGGTGTCCGCCCCGGAGATTCCCGTCTTCCTGGATGCGATCCTCGCCGATGAGCCATTCACCGGCGGGCTCGAACCGATGATCGGAGACGCCCATCTTCGGGTCCTGACCATTCTCGGCTTTCCGGGATCGACGGTGCCAGGCTTACTCGATGAGCTGAACAGGCAGGGCTTTGCCTATCGCTGGGCGACGCGGTTCATCGCCCTGGACAAGGCGGAGGCCGAGAAAGTGTTGGGGCGCAAACGCCGGCACTGGTTTTCCAAACGCAAGTCTGTCGCGGCGGTCCTGCGCGAGACGATGTTCAATGAGCCCTCAGCGCTGCTCGACAGCGACGCCGACAACAAGGCGCTCGATGCGGACGCCGCGCTCCAGGAACTTGGGTCGGATCTCGTGGCCTATGGCTACGTGACGACGACCATCACGGTCAGCGATGCGGATCCGCATCTCGCCGATGAACGCGCCCGCCACGCCGAGCGCATCATCAATGGCAAGGGCTTCACGGTCATCCGGGAATCCCTCAACGCCGTCGATGCCTGGCTCGGGAGCCTCCCCGGGCATGTCTATGCCAATATCCGCCAGCCGATCCTCAACACGCTGAACCTCGCCCACATGGTGCCGCTCTCGGCGGTCTGGGCGGGCGAGCTTAAAAACCGGCATCTTGGCGCGCCAGCGCTGATCGAAGCGCGCACAGACGGAACAACCCCGTTTCGTCTCAATCTCCACGCCGGCGATGTCGGCCACACGCTCATCCTCGGCCCGACCGGGGCGGGCAAGTCGGTGCTGCTCTCGATGCTTGCGCTGCAATGGCAGCGCTATGTCGGTGCGCAGGTCTTCCTATTCGACAAGGGCCGCTCGGCCCGGGCGGCCATCCTCGGCATGGGCGGTGTCCATCTGGATCTCGGCGGCACCCAGCGCCCCCGGCTCCAGCCGCTGAAAGACATCGACCAACCAGCAGAGGCGAGCTTTGCGGCGGACTGGCTGGCAGGCCTGATTGCCGGCGAGGGCGTCAGCCTGACGCCGGAGCTCAAGGCGCGGCTCTGGCAGGGGCTCACCTCGCTCGCGTCAGCACCGCAATCTGAACGTACACTGACGGGTCTCGTTCTCCTGCTGCAGGATGAAGCTCTGAAAACCGCGCTGCACCCGTTCACGCTGGCAGGGCCCCATGGCCACCTGCTCGACGGGGACGAGGAAGATCTCGCCCTCGCCTCCGTCACCTGCTTCGAAATGGAAGAGCTGATGCAGCAGGGCGCGGCGGCGACAGCCGTGCTCACCTACCTCTTCCACCGGCTCGAGGCGCGCTTTGACGGGCGCCCTACGCTGCTGATGCTGGATGAGGCCTGGCTGTTCCTGGATGCGCCCGTCTTTGCGGCGCGCCTGCGAGACTGGCTGAAGACCCTGCGAAAGAAGAACGTGGCCGTCGTGTTTGCAACGCAGTCGCTTTCCGACATCAGCGCAAGCGCGATAGCGCCGGCGATCCTCGAAAGCTGCCTGACGCGGATATTCCTCGCCAATGAACGCGCGCAGGAGCCAGCTCTGCGCGAGACCTATGAGCGGTTCGGGCTCAACACGCGCCAGATCGAAATCATCGCGCGGGCGACGCCGAAGCGGGACTATTACTTCCAGTCCCCGAAAGGCTCCCGCCTGTTTGACTTAGGGCTTGGCCCGGTCGCGCTCGCTTTCGCGGCCGCCGGCACGCCCGGAGATCAGGCCACAATCGACCGCGTGATAGCCGAGACCGAAGGCGAAGGATTCTCAGAAACCTGGCTCCACGAAAAGGGCCTCGCCTGGGCGGCAGACCTCCTTACCCGATGGCCGGGCCACTCGTCCGAGCGACCGCAAAGCCAACCCTTCCGTCCACAGATCCTCGGTGCCGAATGAGCCGCCCCATGCGCCGCCGCCTTGCCTGCCTGCTGATGACAACCGCGCCCCTGATAGCCGTGCCGATTGCCGGACTCCTCGCGCCGCCCGCGATGGCGCAGCTCGCCGTCTATGATCCTGCAAACCATGCCCAGAACATCCTGCAGGCGGTCCGCGCCCTGCAGGAACTCGAAGGCCAGGTCCAGCAGCTCGCCCATGAGATCGAGATGCTGGAGAACATGGCCCGCAATCTCGAGACCCTGCCCGTCTCCGTCGCCGAGAGCATCATCGGCCAGCGGGTCCTGCGTATCCAGGAATTGCTGCGCCGCGCGCAGGGCATCGGCTACTCTGTCGATGAGATCGAGCGGGACTACGAGACTGCCTATCCGGAAGACTATGGCGCCGCGACGCCGAGCTCCGTGCTTGTCGAGGATGCCCGGGCCCGCTGGCGCCAGTCGAGGGACGCATTCCGCGAGACGCTGACGGTGTCGGCCGCTGCGCTCGAAGACAATGAGACAGATGCAGACGCGATACGCAGTCTCGTGACGCAAAGCCAGGACGCGGTCGGCGCGCTGCAAGCGGCGCAGGCCGGCAATGAGCTCAGCGCCATGACCAACCAGCAGCTGATGCAGATCGAAGCGATGCTGGCCGCCCAGCACCGCGCCGAGGCGCTGGAAGAAGCCCGAAAGCTTGCTGAAGCGGAGCGGGGCCGTGCCCGCCTCCAGACATTCTTGGGCACGGGAAACTAAGCGCCATGGAAGAGATGGATGTCATCGACCGGTTCCTGGAGACCTTTATCCTCTACATCGATAGCGGGTTCGGGCTGCTGCAGGGCGATGTCGCCTATCTCACCTCCACGCTGATCGTCATCGACATCACGCTGGCGGGCCTGTTCTGGGCGCTGTCGCAGAACGCCGAAGTGATCGCGGGGCTGATCAAGAAAGTTCTCTATGTCGGTTTCTTCGCGTTCCTGCTCGGTAACTTCGCGGGTCTCTCGCAGATCATCTTCGACAGTTTTGCCGGGCTCGGCCTCAAAGCGGGATCGAGCCTGATCACCGCCGAAGACCTGATGCGGCCCGGCTATATCGCCGGCGTCGGATACGGCGCCGCGCTGCCCCTGCTTGAAGAGGCCGGCGAGATGATGGGGCCGATCGCCTTCTTCGAGAACTTCATCCTGATTGCCGTGCTGCTCATTGCCTGGGCGGTGATCCTGATCGCCTTCTTCGTGCTGGCGGTGCAGCTGTTCGTTGCGATCCTCGAGTTCAAGCTCACGACGCTCGCCGGGTTTGTGCTCGTGCCGTTCGCGCTCTGGAACAAGACCTCGTTCCTCGCCGAGCGTGTCCTCGGCAATGTCATCACCTCGGGCCTGAAACTCATGGTGCTCGCCATCATCATCGGCATCGGCTCGACGCTGTTCGCCACGATCACCGAGGCGTTCGCGGGCACCGAGGATGTGACGCTCGCCGAAGTCATGGGTACTGTACTCGCGGCGACGGTCTTCCTCTGGATGGGCGTGTTCGGCCCCGGCATGGCGTCGGGCCTTATCACCGGCGCGCCGCAACTGGGTGCGGGCTCGGCGATCGGCGCTGCCGCCGGCGTCGCCGCCGGAACCGTCGCGGCAGGGCTCAGCGCGAAGGCCGCATCGGGCGCCGCCGCAGGCGGCGCGGCAAGCGCCGTCAAGGCGGGCGCCTCGATGGCGGGCGGCGCACGCACCGCGTTCGATCTTGGATCAACGGCTTCCGGAAAGTCCGGCGCTGCTGGCTTTGCAGCCGGCCTTGGCGGCGTTGCCCAGGCGGCCGGCGACACGGTGCGCCGCGCGGCCTCAGGCCCAGCCAGCGCTGTGCGCGATGCCTACCGACGCGGCGCCCGCGGCGCGTTCGAATCCACCGGTGGGTCAAGCTCATCGCCTTCAGAGAGCCCATCCTCCTCCACGCCGGAGAAGAGCCCAGGCTGGGCGCGCGGCATGCGCACATCGCAGCGCCTCGGCGAGGCCCGCCAGCTCGCCATGCACAGCCTGCGCGACGGTGATCGCGGCTCCCCGGGCGCCGCCCCCTCCCTGAACGACAAGGACGAGTAATCCCATGCGCTTCAAACGCCCGACCGCTCACTACGGCGCCTCGCCCTACCCCGAGACGCCCTACCAGAAGGCCGGACAGGTCTGGGATGAGCGCATCGGCTCAGCCCGGGTTCAGGCGAAGAACTGGCGTCTGATGGCCATCGGATGCCTCGCCCTCTCGTTCGCGACTTCCGGCGCACTGATCTGGCGGAGCCTGCAGTCGACGGTCACGCCCTATATCGTCGAAGTCGATGAGACCGGCGCGGCGAAAGCCGTCGGCCCGGCGACTGAGCCTTACGCGCCGTCCGACGCCCAGATCGCGCATCACCTCGCCGGGTTCATCACTTTCGTCCGTAGCCTGTCGATCGATCCGGTCGTCGTTCGCGAGAACTGGCTCAAAGCCTACACTTTCGCCGGGCCTGCAGCGGCGACCACGCTTTCGGAATACGCCCGCGAGAATGATCCGTTTGCGGCGATTGGCCGGCGCTCACGCACGGTGGATGTCGTCAGCATTGTGCGCGTCAGCGAGGAAAGCTTCCAGGGTCGCTGGATCGAGAAAACCTATGAAGGCGGCGCGCTGACCGGCGCAAAGCGGTTCACCGGCGTTTTCACGATCACGCTCCAGCCGCCGAAGGATGCTGAGACCCTGCGCGCCAACCCCCTCGGCCTTTATGTCCGCTCGCTCAGCTGGAGCGAAGACCTTGTCACAGGAGAAAGACAATGACCCGGTTCCTGCTTGCCTCATCGGCTACCGCCCTGCTCGCGGCCTGCGCCACGCCGCTGCCAACAGAGCCGGTCATCGATATAGGCAACTTTACCGCCGCGATCCCACTGGCAGAGCCAAAGCCCGAACGGGTGGAGATTGTCGAAACGGCAATTGCGCTTCCCCTGCCCGGGCAGCTCAAACCGGTTGAACCGGCAGCCGGCAAGAAAAGTCCGAAAACGCCCACAGCAGCAATCAAGGAAGGCCGCGCCGGCGCGGTTGTCGAGCCTTCCTCGGACGGCTTCGTCAACGCCGTCCAGATCTATCCTTATACGGAAGGCGCCCTTTACCGCCTCTATGCCAGCCCTGGCCAGGTCACGGATGTCGCGCTTCAGCCGGGAGAAAGCCTCGTGTCGGTTTCGGCGGGAGACACGGTACGCTGGGTGGTCGGGGATACCGCGTCCGGTTCCGGCAGCGCAGCAAGGGCACATATCCTGGTCAAACCCGTCGCCGCAGGCCTGCGCACCAACCTGATGATCGCGACCGACCGGCGGACTTATCACCTCGAACTGGAATCGACCGCCTCGACTTACATGGCCGCGCTTTCCTGGCGCTATCCGCAGGATGAGCTGGCGGGGCTCGCAGCCCGCAACACGATCGCCGCCGCAGAGGACGCTGTCACGGCTGGGCGCGGCGTCAGCCTCGAGACCCTGAACTTCGACTACCGCGTCACCGGCGACACGCCGGACTGGAAACCGGTCCGCGTGTTCGATGATGGGCGCCAGGTGTTCATCCAGATGCCGGCGGGGATCTCCGCCTCCGAGATGCCGCCGCTCTTTGTCCTGTCGGCTGCCGGAGAGGCTGAACTCGTCAACTACCGCGTGAGGGGAAGCTACTACATCGTCGACCGGCTGTTTGGCGCTGCCGAGCTGCGCCATGGGACAAAGCCCCAGACGGTCGTGCGGATTTCGAAAGTCAGTGCGGCGCGGAAGTCCCGCTGGTTCGGAGGCTGAACCGATGACCGAACCTCCCCCGTTCAAGGAAGCTGCGCGGCGGCTGCAGATCCGCTCGGCGCCGAAGCCCGCCACACGAATCAACCGCAAACTTCTGATGGCCGGTGCAGGCCTCGGCGCGCTGGGGCTGTTCGCGGCAACCTCGATTGCACTTGCGCCGCCGCGCCCTGCAGAGCCCGCCCAGCAGGAAGAGCTGATCACGGCCGGCAAGCGCAAGCCCGACGGGTTTTCGGCGCTGCCCGCCGACTATACGGCGCTTGCGGATGTGCCGGTGCTTGGCACCCCGCTGTCCGGTGATCTCGGCTCGACCATTCTTGCGGCCGAACAAGCTTACGGCATCGAAACAGAATTCCAGACCGAATACCGGGCAGATTTTCGCACGCTTCCGGAAGACGAAGCAGCGCGTACCGCGCGGCTTGAAGCCGCCGCCCAGGCCGAAGAGGCGGCCCGCGCACCAATCCTGTTCCGCCTTGGCGGGGCCGGTGCGCTGCCAACTTCAGCGCAGCCCAGTCCGGAGCCTGGTTTCGACCTGTCTTCGCAGCTCCTCGCTCTCACACGGCAATCCCCGAACGCCGCATCAAGCGCCGAGCCAGACCCGAACCTCCAGTCCCGCAAGGCCGCGTTTTCTCGTGAGCCGGCGTCCAGCCCGGTCTACAATCCGGACCGGGTGCAGGACCCGCTTTCGCCTTACCAGCTGATGGCAGGCTCCCTGATCGCGGCGAGCCTGATCACCGGAATCAACTCAGACCTTCCGGGTACGGTGATCGCGCAGGTAACCCAGGACGTCTATGACACGGTACGCGGCGAGCATCTGCTGATCCCTCAGGGAAGCCGCCTTCTCGGCCGCTATCAATCAGAAGTCTCGTTCGGCCAGGACCGCGCGCTGGTCGTCTGGGACCGGATCCTGATGCCCGATGGCAGCTCGATCACGATCTCCGAACCGGGCAGCGACGCCTCCGGCTATGCCGGCCTCAAAGACCGGACCGATCAACATTGGGATAAGGTGTTCGCTGCGGCCGGCCTCGCTACTCTTCTCGGCATCGGCGCCGAACTCGGCCCCGGCGAGGATGGCGACATCGAGCGCGCGATCCGCCGAGGGACAACCGACACGATCAACGAAGCCGGGCAACGGGCCGTTGATCGAAGCCTCAGCGTTCAGCCTTCGATCACCATCCGTCCTGGCTGGCCCGTCCGTGTCATCGTGACCAAGGACCTTGTCCTTCGTCCCTTCAGGGACGCGGCTCCATGAACCTACGCCTCGGAAAGCTCGCTGATCGCACGCCGGTCAGGCTCACCCTCGCGCTTGATCCCGACACCGCAGCCGCGCTGCAGGACTATGCGGCGGTTTACCAAGAAACTTATGGCGAAGCCGAGCGCAGCGAAACGCTCGCTGCCGCCATGATCGACATGTTCCTGGCGTCAGACGCCGGGTTCAGACGGGCCCGGAAGGCCCTGCCCAGCAATGCCAGCAAAGGAGACTGACCCATGGCACAGATCGGCGCATTTACCCTGAAGGACGGAGCCTGGACCGGGACCATCCGTACCATGACCATCAACGTGAAGGCCCAGCTTGTGCCCAACAAGGACAAAGGGAAAAGCAAGGATACGCCAGACTTCCGGCTTTACGCTGCCGGCGCAGAACTCGGCGCGGCCTGGCGCCAGGACTCGAAAGACGGCGAGACGCCCTACCTCGCCATCAAGCTCGACGATCCGAGCTTCGCCCAGCCGATGCGCGCGGCCTTCTTTGAGAACGAAGCAGAAGGCACCGGCGTCATGGTCTGGAACCGTCCCAAATGAGCCAGTTTCCTCCCCGCGCGTTCATCCGCATGGCTGCTGAACTGGACGCTGCAGACCCGCAGAACGCCGCGTCCGGCTGCGACGCGTGCGAAAGCCCGGACGGATTGCGGTTCCTTTCACTCCGCGATGTTCTTGATCGGCTGACCATCAGCCGGTCACTTCTGTATGAGCTGATCAAGGATCCGGTCCAGCCATTCCCGGCGCCCGTTCATATTGGTCGACGCAGTGTCTGGGTCGAGAACGAAGTTGTGAGCTACATGCGAGCCGTCTTGATCACAGCCCGCCGGTAATGCTCGACTTGTCTTTCAATAAGCTGGTCCCTCTGAAGGCGAATTGATCATGTAGCGCGCAAAGGGAAAGGGCTCACTGTGCAAAGTCCCGCGTGGATGAAATCAGCGCCTCAAGCTCTGACGCGCCACGATTACGGAGTTGCCGTGATCGCGCTGCCGATTGCAGGCATTGTCTCATGCCAATCAGGATTTACAGCGTCCAAGGCGAGGCTGAATTCAAGACAGAGACAACCGCTCCAAAAGGCGACGCCGGGCCGGAAGCTCCGCCCCGAAAGGATACGTGACATCAAAAGGGGCACACAGGTATGTGTGTTGCCGCTTTGCGAAAAAGCGTATTGTACTCACAGATCGGAATCATGACGCCAAGCCGGAGGGCCGGGAGCGCCTGATTGCCGCTCCCAGCTTTGTGATGGGTTCAGGCTGTTTACTTCGGGGTAGCACAATGAGCGGCGAATTATCCGGCTCGCAGTCGTCTTCTGCAGCATCGGCGCCAGAAGCAGCAGAAAGCGCCACATTGCCGACGACCGAAGCTCTTGTCTCCCAGTTCAATCAGAGCTGCTTCTGCATCACGCTTGACAGGGCGGCGCTGGCAACGGCGCTGCAGTCTGCAGCTGGCGACAGCTCATTCTACGAACTTTATATCGCCAGCCGCCCACATCTGTTCTCCGGCGTGCCGGTCTTCCTGCCGGAAGCCGACCGTGCGTCGATGTTGGCAATTGTGGGCGCGATAGAAACGTTGGCGCGCACTGACACCTACCGTGATCTGGTTCTGTCCTGGGCACCCGACGTAGCGCAGCGCGACTTTGGTCCACGCGGAGCCCTGATGGGCTACGACTTTCACCTCGGAAGCGGTCCTCCCCGCCTCATTGAGATCAACACCAATGCCGGCGGCGCCTTCTTGAACGCGTTTGGCGCGCGGGCTCAACTTGCCTGCTGTGACGCGGTACAGCCCTTCATCAGCGCGCCGGATGCCCGCACGTTTGATCAAACGGTAATCGGGATGTTCGAGGCCGAATGGCAGCGCCAGCGCAGCACCGTCCGCCCAAGGACAATCGCGATAGTGGACGACTTGCCAGCGGAACAGTACCTTTATCCTGAATTCCTGCTTGCCAAGCGTCTGTTTGAAGCCGCCGGTATTGAGACGGTAGTTGCCGACCCGTCTGAACTGAACTGCGCCGGAGGTAAGCTTACCGCACGCGGCAGCGAAATTGATCTCGTGTACAACCGGCTTGTGGACTTCAGTTTGTCGGAGCCCCGGCACGCGGCTTTGCGTCAGGCCTACCTAGAGAACGCGGTCGTCGTGACACCCAATCCCCATAACCATGCGCTTTTTGCCCACAAGAGAAATCTGACCGTACTCTCCGATACCAACTTGCTGCAGAGTTGGGGCACTTCTCCCGATTTAGTACAATCCCTGTCTTCGATTCCTCGCACGGTCCCGGTCTCGCCCGATAACGCCGCTGAACTCTGGTCAAGGCGCAAGCAGTTGTTCTTCAAGCCCGTCTCCGGGCATGGGGGCAAGGCGGTGTACCGAGGGGACAAGCTTACGCGCTCGGTATGGGAAGAAATTCTGCAGGCAGATTACATTGCCCAGGATCTTGTTGCGCCCGGCGAACGCCAGATCCTTCTCGATGGCGCCCCGCAGACCCTGAAGACAGACGTGCGGCTCTATACATATGACAGCGCGGTACTGCTCGCCTCTGCGCGCCTCTACCGAGGTCAGACAACCAACTTCAGGACAGTAGGCGGCGGCTTCGCGCCGGTGTTTTTTGTTTGAGTTTGTTTCTCCATTCCGAGCATCCTGCGATGCGAGGCCGGTTGGCAGGTCGCGGCAAGTTGAGACGCGATAATATCACATAAGATCAAGCAGATGCGTCATCGTGGCTGGAAGTCCTTAATGACTTCGAAGGAAAATCAGGCTAAACGCCCCTTACATGAAGTTTGCGCGACTCCTGCTCCAGCGGTTGATGCCCATGTTGGCCGCTTTAGCCTTTCTGGCCTTGCCAGCGAGTTCAGAGCCTCTGTGCGACCCGCATGAGCAGCACGGCTGCGCTGCCGAAATCGCGGCAGTCCAACAACATGATGATGCAGGTTCTGACGATCCCGCGTCGACCGATCATGGTGTCCACGCCCATGGCAATTGTCATGTGCCAATGACCCAGCCTGACTCCGTTGAGTTTTCCGCGCTTGCGGTCCCGGTTGATGCAGTTCCGGCGCTCATCGTGCAGAGTGCCAGCTCTGCCCTTGTTCCTAGCCTGGAACGCCCCCCCCGCGCCTGATTGCTTCTCGACAATGCGCGCGGTCCCGCGCGCATGCCGTATGACAGCAACAGGCTTGGGAAGACCATTCCATGAAATTCAGTATCCTGAGCGCGACCTGCGCGCTCGCTGCGGCGTCCGGATTTTTGCCGGCGGCTGCTCAGACCTGCACACGCGATAGCGAAGCCGCCGCGCTTTACCTCCCGCTTGACGAAGCCGTCCGCAGGGCGCTCGAAAGCGACCTGAGGCCAGCGGCTGCACGCGCGGCTGTAGCAACCGCCCGCGCAGAGCGGGCAATCGCCGCGCTGAGGCCTGCCGATTCCCTGAGCCTTGAGTTCGAGAACTTTCCGGGGATAGGCCTCGGTTCTGAAATCGAGAACCTTGAAGTCACCGGTACGTTCAACCGGGTCTGGGAGCGGGGCGGCAAGCGCGAGGCGCGCACGTCCCTCGCCGAGCGCAGCGTGGACATCGCCGAAGCGGGGGTCGAGATCAGTAAGGCGGAAATCGCCTACGAAATCCAGTCTCTCTATGTAGACCTTGCCCTCACTCAGGAACGTGCCTCACTTGCCGCTGAAAGGCTCGACGCCGCGCGCAAAGCGCAGGCTTTGATCGAGAAGCGGGTAGAGGCCGCGCGCGACCCGCTCCTCGCAGGGTCCCGCGCAACGGCTGATGCGCTGGTGGCGGAAGGCGAGCTTGAGAGGCTCACGCAGGAAGCCGAACGGCTTCGCGCAGCGCTCGCAGACTTTTGGGCAGGCTCGCCTGATTTTGGTGTGGATATCTGCGGTCTGTCCCGTGGCAACGGACATGATGAACACCCACTCGATGTGACAGGCTCTCCCGAACTGTCGCGCCTGGAAGCCGAGCGGCGCCAGGCTCAGGCGGCGATCCGGGTTGCCGAAGCGGACCGGGTCCCCGATGTCACCTGGAGCGCAGGCGTCCGGAAATTCGGCACCGACGAAAGCCTCGCGGTACTGGGCGGGGTCTCTGTGCCGCTCGGTGCACCAAAGCGCGCAGCGCCGTCAGAGCAGAAAGCTGCCTCGCAATCGCGCCAGATTGAGGCGGAGGCAGACGCCCTGCGTCAGTCCCTGCTCCGCGAGAGCGCGCGTCTTGAACGCACGGCGCTCAACGCGCTTGACGCCATCAGGCTGCTGGAAACCGGCCCTCTTCCTGAAGCGGAACGTGCGGTTTCATTGGCCAATGACGGCTATGCGCGCGGCGCCTTTTCCTACCTCGATGTCCTCGATGCACAGAAGCTGCTGTTCGGCCTGCGCGACCAGCGTCTCGAACTTCTTCGTACCTACCATCTTGCCGAAGCTGCGCTTGCCCGAATCCAGGCCCGCAACCTTCCGCCATCCCTTCAGGAGACTGCCCAATGACCCGATCAATTCATCCGCTCACGTTCAGTCTCGCAGCCTTGCTGATGGCCGGCATTGTCGCTGCTTGCGGCGCGTCGTCCGAGACGCAGGCCGACGCTCATGACCATGCCGAAGAAGAAGGCCACGCTGAAGACGACGGCCACGGCGCCGGCGAGCATGGCGATGAGGAGGCCGAGGCCGAAGAAGGCCCACACGGAGGCCGCTTGCTGGAAGACGGCGAATTTGCCCTTGAAGTTACAATCTTCGAGACGGGCGTTGAACCAGAGTACAGAATCTATCCGACCTTTGAAGGAAAGCCAGTCGATCCGTCCAAGGTTGACTTGTCGGTCGGCCTTGCGCGCCTCGGCGGCAAGAAAGACAGCTTCCGGTTCAAACCGGAAGCGGAGTATCTGAAAAGCGACGGTGTCGTCGAAGAGCCTCATTCATTCGATGTCGCCGTGAACGCGTCTTACGGCGGAAAGTCCTACAAATGGGCCTACGAGTCCTATGAGGGCCGCACCACGATCAGCGATGCAATCGCCGCGGATGCAGGCCTGGCGACCGAACCGGCCGGACCAGCGCTCATTCGTGAACGGGTCGAGTTGTCCGGGACTGTCCAGCTTACACCCTCTGCCACAGCTGATGTTCGCGCTGTCTATCCGGGCCGCGTGGTCCGGGTGACCCGGACGGTCGGCGACAAGGTGAGCAAGGGCGACACCCTCGCCGAGGTCGAAAATTCGAGCAGCCTGCAAACCTACTCCGTCCGCGCGCCTATTTCCGGTACCGTGCTCGAACGGCGCACGAACGCCGGGGATGTCGCAGCCAGCGAGCCGCTGTTCGTGATCGGCGACCTTGGCGCCGCCCAGGCAGAGCTGCACGTTTTTCCAAAAGATGCCGGCCTGATCAAACCGGGTCAGGGTGTCACCGTCAGGCTGGCGGGCGGCGACATGACAGCGCGCGGGGAGATCGACAGCTTCCTCCCCCTGGCAGAGGCCGGAACACAGTCCCTGATCGCACGCGTGGTCCTGCCACGGGATGCGGGCTTCAGGGCCGGCATGCGGGTCACGGCTGAAGTTGATACGTCCGAGATGCAGGTGCCGCTCGCGGTGCGCGAGAGTGCTTTGCAGCGGTTTCGCGACACGACCGCCGTCTTTGCCAAGCACGGCGACACCTACGAAGTCCGGATGCTGGAACTTGGACGCAGCGACGGGGAGTTCGTTGAAGTCCTCAGCGGCATCGACCCGGGCGAGGCTTACGTTACCGAGAACTCGTTCCTCATCAAAGCGGACATCGACAAGTCCGGCGCTGGCCACGACCACTAGGACGCTGACCCATGTTTGAAAAAATCATTCGTTTCTCGATCAGCCAGCGCTGGGTCGTGCTCGCCTGCGTCTTCGGGTTTGCAGCGCTCGGCGTTTACAATTTCCAGCGCCTGCCGATTGATGCTGTCCCTGACATCACCAACGTCCAGGTCCAGATCAACTCCGAGGCTGCCGGCTATTCGCCGCTTGAATCCGAACAGCGCATCACGTTTCCCATAGAGACCGCAATCGCCGGCCTGCCGGGACTCGATTATACGCGCTCCATTTCGCGTTACGGCCTCAGTCAGGTGACGGTCGTGTTCGAAGAAGGCACGGATATTTTTCGCGCGCGCCAGCTGGTGTCCGAGCGCATCCAGTCAGCCCGTGAATCCCTGCCACCGGGTGTCACGCCCGAACTCGGTCCCATCTCGACCGGTCTGGGCGAGATCTACATGTATGTTCTTTCGCCTGAGCCCGGCGCTCTGACACCGGAAGGCGAGCCCTGGACTGCAATGGATCTGCGCACTCTCAATGACTGGGTGGTGCTGCCGCAGCTTCGCGGCGTCAAAGGCGTGACGGAAGTCAACACGATCGGCGGCTTCAAGAAAGAGATTCACGTTGTTCCGGATCCGTCCGCACTGGCGGCCTTCGGGCTTACACTCGCGGATGTTATGTCAGCGCTTGAGCGTAACAATTCGAACGCCGGCGCCGGATACATTGAGCGCAACGGCGAACAGAACCTTGTCCGCATTCCGGGTCAGGCCTCCACCCTCGAAGACCTGCGCGGCATCGTGGTCGCGGATGACGGCTCGGTCCCTGTCCGCATTTCCGACATCGCCTCGGTTGAACTCGGCAAGGAGCTTCGCACAGGCGCAGCAACGCAGGACGGCGAGGAAATCGTCCTCGGAACAGCTTTCATGCTGGTTGGCGAGAACAGCCGCACCGTTTCGCAGGCAGTGGATGCCAAGATCAACGGGATACGGTCCAGCCTGCCGGACGGTGTAACGATGACGACCGTCTATGACCGGACGCTTCTGGTCGACCGGACCATCGCTACGGTCGAGAAGAACCTGGTCGAAGGCGCTTTGCTGGTGATCGTGATCCTGTTCCTTCTGCTGGGGAACATTCGTGCTGCCATTCTCACCGCAATGGTGATCCCGCTGTCCATGCTGATGACGATCACCGGCATGGTGGAGAACAAGGTGTCCGGGAACCTGATGAGCCTCGGCGCGCTCGACTTTGGTCTCATCGTCGACGGCGCCGTCATCATCGTGGAAAACTGCCTCCGGCGGTTCGGCATGGCCCAGCATTCGCTCGGCCGATTGCTCACCCAGGACGAGCGGTTCGACCTTGCTGCCGAAGCTTCGGCAGAAGTCATCAAACCCTCGATCTTCGGAATCATCATCATCACAGTCGTCTACCTCCCGATCTTTGCCCTCACAGGCGTCGAAGGAAAGATGTTCCACCCGATGGCGTTCACCGTGGTGCTCGCTTTGACGGCGGCGCTCATCCTGTCCCTTACCTTCGTACCCGCAGCTGTTGCCCTGCTGATCCGCGGAAAGGTCGAGGAGAAGGAAAGCACCGTCATGCGCGGCGCAGCCTTCGCCTACCGCCCCGCCCTCGACGCGGCGATCCGCTACCCGGTCATTCCGGTCGTGGTTGCCGTCCTGCTGGCCGCTGGCGCGGCATTCGGAGCAACCCGTCTTGGATCTGAGTTCATCCCGAACCTGGATGAAGGCGACGTCGCGCTTCATGCCATGCGTATTCCTGGCACCAGCCTTACCCAGTCGGTGGAAATGCAGTCGCAGCTGGAAAAACGGCTGAAGGCGTTTCCGGAAGTCGAGCGGGTCTTTGCCAAGATCGGAACACCGGAGATCGCGACGGACCCGATGCCGCCCAGCGTGGCGGACACGTTCGTGATGCTCAAACCCCGCAAGGAATGGCCGGATCCCAAAAAATCGAAAGACGATCTTGTCGAAGAGATGCAAGCCGCCGCGGCAACGATCCCGGGTAACAATTACGAGTTCACGCAGCCCATCCAGATGCGCTTCAATGAACTGATCTCGGGCGTCCGCAGCGATGTCGCCGTCAAGATCTACGGCGACGATCTTGATGTCCTGCTGGAAACTGCCGAACAGGTTGAAGCGGCAGCCTCTGGCGTGGCCGGCGCTGAAGACCTGAAGATTGAACAGGTCACCGGGTTGCCGATGCTCTCGGTGATCCCCGACCGGGACGCGCTTGCGCGGTACGGCCTCAGCATCGAGGACGTTCAGGGGGTCGTCTCGACGGCGCTCGGCGGATCCGTCGCCGGGCAGCTTTTCGAAGGCGACCGCCGGTTCGATATCGTGGTCCGGTTCCCGGACGCGCTTCGCGAAGACGTTGCGGCGATCAAACGTCTGCCGATTCCGCTGCCGGTATCGCGGCAGACCATTGATGGGGTGACATTCCTGCCGCTGAGCGAGCTCGCGACGGTGGAGATCGTCATGGGTCCTAACCAGATCAGCCGCGAGAATGCCAAGCGCCGTATCGTCGTCTCGGCCAACGTGCGCGGCCGCGATCTCGGCTCTTTTGTCAGCGAGCTGCAGACCACGATCGCGCAGGACGTCGAGATACCGGCCGGATACTGGATCGAGTATGGCGGGACCTATGAACAGCTCGTGTCCGCCAGCAACCGGCTTGCGATTGTCGTACCCGTCGCCCTTCTCCTGATCTTCGGCCTTCTGCTGATGCTGTTCGGAACCGCCCGGGACGCAGCGATCGTCTTCTCCGGCGTGCCGCTGGCCCTCACCGGCGGCGTCGCAGCGCTCGCGCTCAGGGACATGCCGCTGTCGATTTCAGCAGGTGTCGGGTTCATTGCGCTGTCCGGCGTCGCCGTGCTCAACGGTGTCGTCATGCTGAGCTTCATCAAGGCAAGGCGCGAAGCGGGAGAAGACCTTCTTGGCGCCATCCGCGAAGGCGCGCTTCAGCGCCTGCGGCCGGTTCTGATGACGGCTTTGGTCGCAAGCCTCGGCTTCGTACCGATGGCATTCAATGTCGGCGCAGGCAGCGAGGTCCAGCGTCCGCTGGCAACCGTCGTGATCGGAGGGATTATCTCCTCTACCCTCCTTACACTGATCGTGTTGCCTGCGCTTTACCGGTTGGTCCATGGGTTCCAGATTCGCAAGGGTCAAACACCTGTTTCCGGCGGCGCAGCCGTGCCGGCAGAGTAGTACGCAAGGCGAGAGGGCCAACCATGGTGACCAGGCAAGGCGCCGAGGATGCGCATGACCACAAGAAGGGATGGCTGGGCGGCAACGAACTCGCCTTCTCCCTTCTCTGTGGGGCATGTCTTCTTTCGGGCTTCCTTCTGCAGCAGCTGGGATCCTTTCCGGACAGCGTAAGCCGAGGATTTTACATCGCGGCTTACGTCTTTGGCGGCTTCTTCGCGCTGCGCGAAGCTGCCGAAAAAGTAGCAGATGGAAAGTTCGAGATTGACTTCCTGATGCTTGTTGCGGCTGCCGGCGCCGCAATCCTTGGTGCGTGGGCAGAAGGAGCGCTCCTGCTCTTCCTCTTCAGTCTCGGGCATGCGCTGGAGCACTATGCGATGGGCCGCGCGACGCGGGCCATTCAGGCGCTGGCAGACCTCGCCCCTGACTCTGCCCTCGTTAGACGCAATGGCGAGACCGTCGAGATACGCATCGAAAACATTCAGCTTGGCGACATCGTCGTCGTGCGGTCCAACGAGCGTCTGCCGGTGGACGGGGTCGTTACCGCCGGCGAAAGCAGCGTCAACCAGGCGCCGATTACCGGTGAAAGTGCTCCGGTCGACAAACGTCCTCTATCCGGCACATCGGCTGCCGAGATCGAGGCAGCCGGGCCGGAACACAAGGTCTTCGCGGGATCAATCAACGGGGGCGGCAGTCTCGACATTTACGTCACGCGGCTCTCGTCAGAGTCTGCGCTCGCCCGCGTTGTCAAACTCGTTTCTGAAGCCGAAACTCGACAGTCCCCGACACAGACGTTCATCAAGCGCTTCGAGAAGATCTTTGTGCCGCTGGTCATCGCCCTCGCGGTGCTCACAGGGTTTTCATGGCTTTTCCTGGACGAGGCACCCTCGGAAAGCTTCTATCGCGCGATGGCCGTTCTGGTTGCAGCAAGCCCCTGCGCGTTGGCCATTGCTACGCCGAGCGCGATCCTCAGCGGTATCGCCCGGGCAGCAAATGGCGGTGTACTGATCAAGGGCGGTGCGCCGCTGGAGGCGCTTGGCCGGTTGAACGCAATCGCGTTCGACAAAACCGGCACCTTGACCATTGGCGAGCCCAAAGTCGTGGATATCGTCGCCTTCGAAGGGACCGACGAGCGCGCGCTGCTAGGGACCGCCGCCGCTGTGGAGGCCTTCAGCGATCATCCCCTCGCGCGCGCTATCGTGGAGGCGGCACGCCAGAAGGATATTCCGAAAGGCCCGGAAGCGGCAGAGTTCCAAAGCCTTACCGGCAAGGGCGTCAGCGCGATGGTCGGAGGCGAAGTCGTCCTGATCGGCAAGCCTGCGATGTTCGACGGCGAAAGCGGTCCAATCATGCCCGAAACGCTCGCGCGGGAGGTAGACACGCTTTTCGACACAGGCCGCACGATGATGGTGGTCGCGCAGGGCGGCCGCTTCCTGGGCGCCATCGGCCTGATGGACACGCCGCGTCCGGCCGCAAAACGCGTGATCGCGCAGATACGCAAGCTCGGCATCACGCGGATGATGATGATCTCCGGCGACAATCACCGTGTCGCCAACGCCATCGCCCGCGATCTCGGACTGGACGAGGCGTTCGGAGACCTGATGCCGGACGACAAGGTAGCAAAGATCAAGGAGCTGAGACAGCAAGGCGGCGTCGCGATGGTTGGCGACGGCGTCAACGATGCCCCGGCTATGGCGAACGCGAATGTCGGAATTGCAATGGGCGCGGCGGGCTCTGACGTCGCTCTGGAAACCGCCGACATCGCCCTGATGGCGGACAATCTCGACACCCTGCCCTTTGCCGTCGGCCTGAGCCGCGCGACGAGCCGGAACATTCGTCAGAACCTCTTCGTCAGCCTTGGTGTCGTGGCCGTACTTGTTCCGGCGACACTCTTCGGCCTGGGCATCGGCCCTGCCATTCTTCTGCACGAAGGTTCAACGCTGATCGTCGTTGGCAACGCCCTCAGGCTGCTGGTTTACCGCGATGCTTAGGCAATCACCCCGGCGCGCGCGGTCCAAGCAGAATGACTGCAGCGCCAACAAGGCAGATGACCGCTCCAATCCCGTCCCAGCGGTCGGGCCGAACGCTCTCGACAGCCCAAAGCCACGCGAGAGAGCTGATGATGTAGACACCGCCATAAGCTGCGTACGTGCGCCCGGCCGCAGCCGTCTCAACCAGTGTCAGCAGCCAGGCAAAAGCCACGAGAGAGGCAATGCCAGGCAACAGCCAGAGCGGCGACTTGCCGAGGCGCAACCATGCCCAGAATGCAAAGCAGCCAGCAATCTCGGCAATTGCCGCGCCTGCATAAACAAACACCGTCGCCCGGATATCCATTACGTGCTTGTGGCCTTTTCGGGCGCCAGTTGCCACCCTTAAGCGAGGACTACCTCATGAAAGCCATTACCCTCTTCGCGGCAATCCTTGCTTTGAGCGCGTGCGCCAACTCGGCATCGCTGGCCAATGAGGCTGAGCTGTCTGCGGCCCCAACCGTGAGGGAAGCTTGCGGCATCAAGCCGGCAGGCAGGGTTAGATCATTCCGGTCGACGCGGCTTGTTCTGTACCGGGCCTGCAAGGCGAAAGCTGAGGCAGCGATTGCGACAAACGCAGGTGCCACAGACTGATTTCAGGCGCCATCCCGCCCTCCCCGCAAGACTCCTGGCCTCGCAAAGGCTCCACCGCAATCCACACATGAGGGTTCACCGCTCTGCCTGAAGACGGGTACCATTCGTGCGCCGCAAAGCTTGCTTAGCGCCTGTTTCGATGTCCGGAACACTCTGGCTGTGGATCTGATGCCACCCTGGCCCTGCGTCCATTTCATCCAGCATCGGTATGGCGCGTGTGACGATCGAGCCTCCCGCTTGGCTCTTGCCGAGCCACGTTATGCAGAAACGTCTGAACTGCATCGGACAGCTCTCTGAAAGCCGGCGCCTCAGCAGGAAGGTGCGCACCATTGCTCAGAGCGATGAACTGCTTTTGCGCCTCGATACGATCAAGAACCGGCAAGCTAAGCGCGGTTGGCGTCCAGTTATCTGCACCCGGATGAACGAGCAGAAGTGGGCAAGCCAGCTTCAGGTCGGGCATTTTATACTCATGCAGTGTGCGGAAGAACCGTGCACCTATCCATTTTGCGCCAAGCAGGTGGTCGCGCTTGAAGTATTTTTGCATGTCCGGATCGCTGCTCATTGCCTTGAGCGGTGTCGCGATCGAAATTGGCATGACCATCCGGTCGAACAGCCATGGGGCCAACTGCATTGTGGCGAGGCTCAGTTTTCCCAGCCATGGCCATCGCGCCGCACGGACAAATGTCCCGGCATCCGAAAGATCGATCAGAGTTGTTGCGATCACGCCGGCGACCCGTTGACTCTTCCGGGCCGCGAAAACAGCAGTCATGCCGCCCATCGAAAGGCCCATAAGAACGACAGGTCCCTGCGCCTCGGTGTCCGCCATTTCAGCAATCACGGCAGGCCACTCGGCATAGTCCCAATTATAACCCGGGGCCGGTTCTGAAAGGCCGTATCCGGGCAGATCCGGCGCAAGCACGCGCCATCCAGCATCCAGTGCCGGCAACGCGCAAGGCGCAAGAACACGGCCATTGCCGCCCCCTCCATGGACCAGAATAAGCGTGCCTTCCGGCTGACCCGCTGGCTGCCAGTCGTCATACCGGATCATATGACCACGGATCTGCCGCTGGCGTTCAACCGGCTCGGTTCGGAAATTGATACCGAATGACCTGGAGAGGATGTCTCGGTAATCGGTCCACGACCGGTCATTGCCAAACTTCTTCATGACGCCGATTGTTGAGCAAAAGCTCAGATAAAGAAACTCGGATTTCCGGATGCCCAAAAGAAGCCCGCCGAAACGGTCAGGCAAGCCGGCCAGGCAGGCCGTTCAGGCCCGTTCAATGGCAACAGTTGAAGCAATCCTGGAGGCGGCAGCTCGGATTCTCGCCGAAGCCGGATGGGCCGCGTTGAACACCAATCTTATCGCGAAACGGGCAGGTGTTTCGATCGGCTCGGTTTACGAATACTTCCCGGACAAGCGGGCGATTGTCGACGAGATCCTCAACCGGCATTTGGCGCGCGGTGAGGCACTTTTTCGGGAAAGCGCAAACGACCTCAATTCCGGCCCGCAGCCAGTCGATATCGTGCGGGTTCTTGTATCCGGCTTTGTGACCCTGCACCGCGATGATCCTCATCTGCACCAGGTCTTGTCGTCAGAGGTAGCGCTCACGCTTGAGCAGAAGATGCGTGTAGCGGCGCTTCGCGCCAACACGATCAAGCGGGTTGCGTTGGCGCTTGCTGACGATTCAGACAACCCGCACATCACGGCCACGCTCCTTGTTGATACTGCCGACGCACTGTCGCACCGGTGGCTGGTCGACGCGGCAGGCACGCCGGCATCAGAAAAGATCATGACAAATGAACTGCAGAAAATGCTCTACGCCTACCTGACGTGTGAACCCTAGCGGATGACGGCCCCGCTGGAGGGTAGCGGCTGATTGAACTCGGTTCTTTGCCCATCACGTCTCACACTGCCGGGGCTTGGCGCCGTGTATCTCATTTGAAACACTGGTCCCGGTCGATCATTTGCACGCGGAAGAAAATCGAAGGCGCGGAAACCGATCACGCTCGGCACAAATCGAGGCCTCCAGGCTTTTCGCTAACCTCAACGCGTACGGCCAGTCTTTGTATTATCCATGGCGGACTATCGTGGTTCTGGACACCCATAGTGTGCGGGTTGGCATTCTCTGGATGAAACTGCAGTCATCAGTCTCCTTCGGTCGCGACCAAAGACAAGTCTATTGGTACGCCGATTGTCGCAATCTGAAACCTGCGTCCAAGGCGCTGCGACAAACGCTGAAGGATTTCGTCACTTGTATCGTGCCCTCCGAGCGCGAGATACTCGAACTTGTCTGAGACCTGCTGTTCGAAATCGGCCGCGTCAGCATCACTGAGCGGCGAAAACACGCCTTCACCCGAGGCGAGACGTTTCTGAACGTCAATTCCTAGTATCTTGAGACGTCCTTCAGGAACAGGATAATGCAGATCGCCGACAAGCGCATAAACGGGCTGGTCAAACGAAGCGTCGATCAAGGTTATCAACCGGTCCAGAGTCTGGTGGCCACACCCAACAATGATGACGAGCCCCTTGCCCTCGAGATTTATAACCAATGCCTGTTCATCCACGCGGCCGATGAACAGTTCTCGTGCAATGGGTCCGGTCGATGCAAGCCCCTCCCCAATGATCGCCGGCCGAGCAAGCTGCACAGGCTGTTGGCCCGGATAAGAGATTTTTACCGGGCTGAATATCTCGACCTTGTCAAACAGAGGCTGCACAAGGCCCGGTGAGAAGGTGCGTTGCTTCTCCCATTTGAGACCGCCCACATGATCCCTGTGCAAGTGACTGATAAAGATCGTATCCACTTCCTCAAGCGACCTGCCGAGCTTTTTCAGGTTGTTCTCAAAGGGTGATGGACTAGCCTCGCCCTGGTTAAAACCGACATCAAACAAGATAGTCTGGTCGTCAGTCTCCACCAGGTAGGAAACGCCGGGTTCAGTCCTGAAGGCTGGATCGATCGCATGCCAGTTGACGATTGGCGTCACGACCAGACGCCGTGTTGATCCGAAGGCCTCGAGCTTTGTGTAGTTGGAACTGCGCCATTCGACATCCAACCTTGCTTGCCTGTAACCGCGGTGCGCATCCATTGCGAAAAGTGCCGTTAGCGCCAACGCCGTAGCACCAAGTACAGCCAGAGAAAGGTACTTTGCTCGTCTCACAAGGCCGCCTCGCTATCACAAACTGACACGTGGGGTCCGAAAGCAGATCCAATGAAAATCCGGTCGAGGACAGTGTCAACCAACGCGACTGATGATGCTGCGTGTTGCTGACCTTCGTCAATGAACACACGATCTATATGATCTGTGTCCGGATCAAGTGAAACAACCTCGGAAGGCGAAGGCTGGTCTTCCCGCCGCTGGTATCCGAGGGCCAGCGACAAGAGCTTGGGATGGCCCGCGATGTATAAAAGACCGTTGTCAGCAAAGGTCAGGTTATCAACACCGGTTCCGACGGGGATACTCCGGTTTCTGGTCAGGGTGTTGGTGCGCTGATCCCGATCAAAAACAACGACGGACTGCCCCACAAGTTCGCCGACAAATACTTGCTTGCCGTCTGGTGACAGGGTGATACCGTTCGCCATCAACAACCCGTCCGCGGCAATCATGCTATCCTTGCCGCTGATCAGAAGCACTTTTCCGGTCGGCCGCTCTAGAGCGCCTTCCATGATTTCAGCCAGCGTTCCAGCATCTGCTTCTTTGTCCAGTGTCACGAGAAGCGTATCGGGACCAAGCACGACAAGATCATTCGGATTGTGGAGCAAAGGCGATGTTATACTGCGAACATGCTCAAATGTTCCCTCGGGCTTAAGCCTGAATACTTCGATCGCGTGATGCGCCTCGGCGCGATTTGCAACGAACAGCCAGTGGTTCCCGTCCGGGTCCGGATAAAGGTCCGCTCCAAAACTCTTGAATGTCTCAGGTGACGGCGGCGCAAGGTCCTTGCGTGTGGCCCCTGCGGGTTCATCAAGCGGGATTGCCCATATCTTTGCGCGCCCTGGCCCGCCTCCCCTGAAAGAACGGCGGTCTCCGCCGACCGCATAGGCTACACGCTGAACCTGATCCGAAACGATGTCTTCAGCCCCATTAAGCCCGTCAAGCCGCACGCATGTCCCATTGAAAGCAGCTTTGATTATCCGGGTTTCGCCAGCCTGGCCCCAAACCCCGCGGAGAAAGACACCCGCCCAGGCCAGCGTTACAAGCACGCTCAGCAAGGCCGCCCGTCCGGCCATGTCGCGTGCGACGCTGTAGCCGCTCAAAGGCTCGCGCAAGTCGTCCGGGATCGGCATTGCGCGCAACGGAGAGACATTTGCGCCACCGGTATTCCCCTTTGGTACCCAGCCAAACACGTAGCCTGGCACCACAGCGAACATCCGCATCAATTGACCTCTGACCTCGCGCCAATCTGTCCGGTGCACGGCAACCTTTAGCATCCACCAGTGCGTGCTCATGTGAGAGACAAAATATCGCTGTCCAACAATATGCGCACGCTCGAGGTGGTAGAAGGCTGACAGCCAATTCCTGGCAGCATAGGCCGAACGCGCCGCCTTCATCTCATCCTGAAAAGCTTTTTTGATACCTGGCTTCAATGCGCACCTGTCCTCGTTTCAGAACAGGTTAGGTGCTGGCAATCACCTCGTCTTGAACGATTCGCTTGGCATTATTGGAGCAGGTTCTTCGCCGTCGATGGCAGGATCCCTGTAAGTCGCTTCAACGTCCTCGAATAGTGCGACTGATCTGAAAAGCCGCCGGAAATCGCTGCTTCTGCCAGACTGGCGCCTTGCCGCAGGGCGCCAGCAGCCCGGCCGACAGCTACCCAGAGCAACCATTTGGACAGCGGAATTCCCAGAGAAGCGTGCGCGAGCGCCCGGAGCCTCGATTCTGACAGGCCAACTTGCCGGGCTGCGACAGACACCGCTGCTTTGAGCGGCGCTGTTCTGAGGAGGGACAAGGCTTGTTCCAGACGCTCGTCGATCTGCAGGACCCGCGCGGACGCCAAGGCTGCAAGAGTGCTCATCGCCGTACTCAAATCGGCCTGCAGAAATGGAGCCGGATCAAATATGTCACGCCGCACGGCATAACTGTCCGGTCCCAGCTCCGCCAGAATATGCTGGGCGACTGCCGATTGGGGCTCAATCAAGATCAGCAGGATACGACCTGCCGGCAACAATCTGTGGGGCGTGCCGGGGCGTATAAAGACTGGGTCGGAGTGAACAAGCAGCCCGGACGGTGTTTCAATCCGGAGCGCGTCACCAAAGCCCCAGCTCACCTGGAGCGTCGCATGGGAATGGCGCGCGTTATCGCCAGCGGGCCCGCAGTAAGCGAAAAAGTAGTCGCCAAAATCGTGCTCGCCCTGCCACATCGATGATTCAGCAATCTTGGGAGCGCTCAGCCCCGATACTTTCCAAACAGATCGACCAGCTCTGAAAATTTCTGCCGCTGCGTCTCGGCGTCACCGTCGCGGATGGCTTCTTCAACACAGTGAGCGGCGTGGTTCTTCAGGAGTTCATCTTCGACCTTGCCAAGCGCGGCCTTGATCGCCTGAACCTGGGTCAGGATATCGATGCAGTACCTGCCTTCCTCGACCATTCCGGACACGCCGCGTACCTGGCCTTCAATTCGTCTGAGCCGGGTTACAACGGATTTAGGCGGCGCGTGATGCATTTGACTTATACCTCTTGGGGGTATATTTAACCGACTGGAATTGGCTGGTCAACGCTCCATGATGGATTTGCTTCGCCGCGCGGTTATTGCCCTCACCCTGCTTGTGCTGGGCGCCGGGCATGCGGCGTGTGCGTGCGCTGCGGTCGCACAGGCGGTGGCCGGATCAGAGGCAGTGGTGTCCACACTGGCAAGCCACGACATTCACACAGTCTCCCAGGACGCGCCTGACACTGATCACTGTGACCCGGGCTCCGAAGATAAGGGCCATGACTGTACCGGGTGCGAAGCTGTTGCCTTGCCGACAGATTCCGCAAACAAGGCGGTCAATACGTTTCCGGCTGACGCCGCAGTCCTTCCTGCCCAGCCCGCCACCGGGAGCAGCGGGGTATTCAATCTCGCGACCCTGAGGATTGAACCGGCCCGAGATCCGCCCCCGCAACGCCCCTCGCTCGTTACCCTGAAGATACGCCTGCAGAATTGATCCTGTGATGATCGCTGCGCCCGCCTCCGGGCCGCGCAGTCCGCTTCTTCATCATCCGAACGTGCGTGCGCCTTCGCGCCCACTGTCTACACCGATCATTCACAGGAACGCTCCCCATGAAACTCTCCCACTCTATTCTCGCCGCTGCCGTTGTGTTTGCAGCCTCGCCCGCCTTTGCGCTCGAGGGCGACAGTTCCGCCACCGCGATGCAGCACTCTGATCATTGTGGCCTGCCTATGGGCGAAGGCACGGTGGCCGGACTCGACGTCAAGGCATCCAAAGCCACGATCGATCATACGCCTATCGCCGCCCTCAATTGGGACGCCATGACGATGGACTTCAAGGCCGCCAAGGGCGTCGACCTGTCCGCCTTCGCCGCCGGCGACCGCGTCCATTTCCTTCTGACTGAGGACACAAAATCAAAGTCTTACAGGATTGAAGCGATGTGTACGCTCGACGCCCCGAAAGGCCTGCATGACGCCTGCATGGGCAAGATGCACGAGACGGCCATGGCGCTCGCGGCAGCCAGCGGCAAATCCTGCGACATGGGCGGGATGGATCATGACGCGATGCCGGGCATGGACCACACCGGCATGAAGGGCATGGACCACGGCAAAATGGACCACATGGATCACGGCGACATGAAACCAGCCGATGCCGAGGCCATGAACTGCAAGGAGATGTGCGCGATGATGAAGAAATCATCCGATGCTCCGCCGGCAGACGAAAAGCCTACTGCTGAGATGGACCATAGCCAGCACTGATCCGGTTGCCTGCCGCGCAGCGCGCTTCCAGCGCGCGCGGCAGGCGTTCCTCACACAAGGTTCGAACCCATGCTCACACGACGCAATCTCCTCCGTACGGCCGCTGCAGGCGGACTCTTCGCGGCATCCAGCGCCCTGCTCCCGGCCTGGGCGCGGAGCGCTACTGCCGGCAACAAAGGAATCTTTGAAGTCTCCGGCAATGCCTTTGACCTCACCGTCGGCCACAGCGCCGTCGAGATCGGTGGCCGCTCCGGCCATGCCATCACGATCAACGGAACGCTGCCCGGACCACTGATCCGGTTCCGCGAAGGCGAAAAGGTGACCCTCAAGGTCCAAAACACGCTCGACGAGGACACATCGATCCATTGGCACGGGCTTCTCGTGCCGTTTCATATGGACGGGGTGCCCGGAGTTTCCTTCCCCGGCATCAAGCCGAAGTCGACATTCACCTATGAGTTCGCGGTCCCCCAGAGCGGCACCTACTGGTACCACTCGCACTCGGGCTTGCAGGAACAGATGGGCCATTATGGCCCGTTGATCATCGATCCTGCTGGAGATGACCCGGTACAGTCAGATCGCGAGTATGTGCTCGTCCTGTCAGACTGGAGTTTCGAACATCCGCACAAGGTGTTTGCGCGCCTGAAGAAGGATGCTGCCGTTTATAACTTCCAGCAGCGCACAGCTGGTGACTTCCTGAAGGACGCCCGTCAAAACGGTCTCGGCGCCACGCTTGCCGACCGCGCGTCGTGGGGCGCCATGCGCATGTCGCCGACCGACATCTCGGATGTCACGGCCTCGGTCTACACCTATCTGATCAACGGCCATGCGACGGAAGACAACTGGACCGCGATCTTCAATTCCGGGGAACGTATCCGCCTGCGGATCATCAACGCGTCGGCCATGACAATATTCAATTTCCGGATCCCAGGATTGCCCATGACCGTGGTGGCTGCAGACGGGCTCCATGTGCAACCGGTCGAGACAGACGAGTTCCAGATCGGGGTTGCCGAGACCTATGACGTGATCGTCAGCCCGACCCGCGCCAGGCCGTTTGCGCTCGTCGCAGAATCGATCGACCGGTCAGGTCAGGTGGTCGCGACACTCGCGCCTGAAACGGGCCTTGTTGCAACCGCTCCCCTGCTGCGCGAACGCCCGACGCTGACCCACCGCGACATGGGCATGGACATGGCATCCATGGATCACGGCTCAATGGCGGGAATGGACCACGGCACCATGCCGGGCATGGATCATGGCGCCATGGACATGGCTGCGGCAGTCCCGCAAGGCCATGACCACAAGATGGGCGTCGGCGTGGATAACGTTGCGATGGTGCAAGTGAGCCGGATGGACGAGCCGGGGCTCGGCCTCGAATCTGTCCCGCACAGGGCGCTCAGGTATTCACAGCTCCGGAGCCTCACGCCCAACCCGGACACACGGGCGCCGGGCCGCGAAATGGAAATCCATCTCACCGGCAATATGGAACGCTACATGTGGTCCTTCGACGGCGTGAAGCTTAGCGAAGTGACGGGTCCGATTATTTTCCATGAAGGCGAACGCCTGCGCGTGACACTCGTCAACGATACGATGATGACGCACCCGATCCACCTGCACGGCATGTTCTTCGACCTCGTGGTGGGCGATACCGATCACAAGCCGCGCAAGCACACGGTGATCGTCAAACCTGCCGAGCGGCTGTCGTTTGATGTCACCGCCGACCATGTTGGCGACTGGGCCTTCCACTGCCACCTCCTGTTCCACATGCATGCCGGCATGATGCAGGTCGTCTCGGTCGTGCCACGAAATGCGGCGACCGGCGCTGACGATCCGCATAGGGATCATACGCCTTCAGATACTCCAGTGACGGACGACCCTCCGCCAAAAGAAGCCCCGATGACGGGCATGAGCCACGAAGGACACCGTTGATGACCCGCGCTCAGATGATTGCCATGCTTGTCCTGCTTTCTCCGGTGACGGCCGCGCCTGCTTTTGCGCAGGAAACACCCGCACCCGGATCGCAGGCCGAAACCTATTGGGACAAGGATGAGTTCAAGGCGTCTCAGGACGCCCTGAAAAAAGAGCATGGCGGAGGGACAAATTACATGATCCTCGCCGACCGGTTCGAATACCAATCGGGCGAGGGCTCTCCCGCTCTTCTTCTGGAAGGTCAGGGCTGGTGGGGTACGGACGAGAACCGGCTCTGGATAAAGTCCGAGATCGACTACGACCTGGATACGAGCAGTTTTGAAGAATCTGAAGTACAGGCGCTCTGGTCACGTCCGATCGCGCGCTATTTCGATCTGCAGGCAGGCGTGCGTCATGATTTCGAGCCGGGTCCGTCCCGCACCTACGCAGTCGCTGGAATCCAGGGGCTCGCTCACTACTGGTTCGAAATAGACGGGGCCGTGTTCCTCAGCGACGAAGGTGACCTTTCTGCTCGCCTCGAAGCCGAGTATGAATTCCTGCTGACCCAGCGCCTTGTCCTGCAACCGCGAACGGAACTGAACTTCGCGGCTGAGGACGTTCCTGAACTTGAAACCGGCGCCGGACTTTCCACTGCGGAATTGGGCCTGCGCCTGCGCTATGAGTTCGATCGTCAGTTCGCGCCCTATGTCGGGGTCAACTGGAAAGCCTCAACTGGCGAGACCGCAGACTATGCCCGCGCCCGCGGCGAGGACACGGAAACACTCTCTTTCGTCACCGGCATCAGGGTCTGGTTCTGAACTGCATTCCGCTCAAACTCCTAGTCCTGAAAGGACATCCCATGCACACGCTCAAACTGATCGCCGCATCATGTCTGGCCATCGCTCTCTCAGCTACTCCAGCGCTTGCTCACATCAGCGTCAAATCGACGAGCATCGAGAATGCGGCCGTCATCGAGTCCGCTCCTGAAGCCTTCTCCTTCAGCTTCAGCCAGCCGGTGGGCCTCATCGCGTTTTCTATCAAAACAGAAGCGGGTGAGGCCATCGATCTCGACTTCACGCCACCAAAAGCTCCGGCTGCCACATTCACAGTTCCGCTACCGGACCTTGCGCCCGGTCTCTACAGTGTGGAGTGGCGCACGATGTCGAAGGATGGTCATCCAATGACTGGAAAGTCGACTTTCCAACTGAGATAGGGTTGGACTCATATGCTCCTGCTGGACGCTGCCAATCTTGCAACAAAGATCCTGCTCTACGGCGCCAGCCTCGCAGCGATCGGGGCGGCGCTCCACGGGGCGCTCGGACTGCATGCCAACCGGCGCGCTTACTTCTGGCTCGCCGCTCTGGTGGGTCTCACCGCACTGATGCGGCTGCTTGTTCTCAATGCACAGATGGGCGGCAGCCTCGGCGCAGCGTTGTCACTTGATCAGTTCGGGTGGACCTGGGCTGGAGGCGGGCGCCCTGCGCTCTCCCTGCTCGCTGGTGCTATTCTCCTATTTGCGGCAAGCATTGCAAAATGGCGTGTTCTTCTGATGTTCGCGGCTGTCGGCATCAGCGCCGGCTTCGGCCTCACCGGGCACACGGCAGGACTGGAGGCGCCCGGGCTCGCTCCCTGGGTTGTGTCGGTTCATGTCCTGATCGCCGGCTTCTGGCTGGCGGCGCCTGTCACGCTCTGGCCCGGACCCGCGATGACTGACTCAGATGTCCTCGCCCGGACCGAAGCGTTCAGCCGTGTCGCCAGACTCATCGTGCCGCTGCTGTTTGTGTCCGGCCTTTATCTTTTCTGGCGGGTCAACGGCGACTTCCTGTCAGCGCTAAGCTCCGGTTACGGACGGCTCCTGGCCGCCAAGCTTTTGGCCGCAACACTTATCCTCGGGCTCGGCGCGTTGAATATGACCCGTGTCACCCATCAGCTCGCGGCCGAACCTGCCAGGGGGCGCGCAACATTGCGGATCACCCTGCGGCTTGACGCTGTCCTCTTTACACTGATCCTCGGCATCATCGCCGCCGCCACAACGATTTCCGGCCCTATGGAATAAGGAAACTCCAATGAAAGCCAACCTCATCGCCTTTGCCGCCGCTGCTTTCCTGTGTCTCGCAGGTCCGGCCGCTGCTGATCAGGGCGCCGCCCCTGAAGCACCGGACTCACCCGCCGGGATCGTCGAAGCATTCGCCGCCGCGCTCGATTCTGGCGATACAGCCGCGCTGTCTGCTCTGCTGGCCCCTGACGTTCAGATAGCCGAGAGCGGCGGGATCGAGCGCTCTCTCGATGAATACCGATCCCATCACATGGGGGCCGATATCGAGTTCTCAAAAGCGGTCGAGACAAAGGTCCTGAGCCGCCACATTTTTGAAGGCGAAGGACTGGCAACAATCATGACCGAAGCTGTGTCCACCGGTATGTTCCGGGGCAAGGCCGTCAACAGCAGCCTGATGGAAACGATGGTCCTCAAACAGACGGACGGCGACTGGAAGATTGTCCACATACACTGGTCATCAGCGAGCCTTGCATCGGATCACGATCACTGAATCGGCGCACTGAATTCATACCCCCATGGGGTAATTGACGAATACGGTATGGGGGTATATCTGAAGATATAGAAAAGCACGCAGGAGCGCGGCATGTCTTCCACCGAAACCAGGACAAAAGCGGATCCGTTACCGAAGAACGACCCGGTCTGCGGCATGACCCCGAAGGCAGACACCCCGCACCGCCTTATGCATGAAGGCGCCGAGGTCGTGTTCTGCAGCGCAGGTTGCAAATCCAAGTTTGAGGCCAATCCCGCCATCTACACGAATGCCTCCACGGCGCATGGGGCGGATATGCATGACCACTCAGGCCACGGGGCTGCCTGCCACGGTCATGCCGGCGCCATACCTATGAAGATGGCAGCAGCAGGAAGTCAGTGGACCTGCCCCATGCACCCGGAGATCGTGCGCGACGGCCCCGGCGCCTGCCCGATTTGCGGCATGGCCCTCGAGCCGATGACGCCCAGCGCAGGCGATGGCCCCAATCCCGAGCTGCGCGACATGAAACGGCGCTTTGTGTTCGGCCTGGTGCTGTCATTGCCGTTGCTGGTCATCGAAATGGGTGGGCACGTCTTCGGAATTGACCGGTTCATTCCGCCCACAATCAATCCCTGGATCCAGATGGCTCTGGCAACGCCCGTGGTGCTCTGGGCAGGCTGGCCTTTCTTTGCGCGGGGCGCCGCATCTGTCAGAAACCGCAGCCTCAACATGTTTTCGCTGATCGCGCTCGGTACCGGCGCGGCCTGGATCTACAGTATGATAGCCGCGATTGCGCCGGGCCTGTTCCCGGCCGAATTGCGCTCGGCGCACGGCACCGTGCCCGTCTATTTTGAAGCCTCTGCGGTCATCATCACGCTAGTGCTGCTCGGGCAGGTGCTCGAACTCCAGGCGCGCGAAGCGACCGGAGGCGCGATCCGGGCGCTGCTTGACCTTGCGCCGAAAACAGCTCGCCGGATCAATGCGGATGGCACTGAAGAAGATGTACCGCTCGAGACGGTCGTTGCTGGTGATCGCCTGCGGGTGCGGCCCGGGGAAAAGATACCGGTAGACGGCGTCGTCACCGAAGGGCGCTCCTCCATCGACGAGTCGATGGTCACTGGGGAATCGATGCCGGTGACCAAATCGGTAAATGACCGCGTGATTGGCGCAACCGTCAATCAGACCGGCAGCCTGATTGTTGAAGCGCAGCGGGTCGGCAGCGAGACCATGCTCTCCCAGATTGTCCATCTCGTGGCCGACGCGCAACGCAGCCGCGCGCCTATCCAGCGCCTCGCCGACCAGGTGTCGGGCTGGTTTGTTCCAGCCGTAATCTTTGTCGCTGTAACGGCCTTCTTTGGCTGGCTCATATTCGGGCCGGACCCTGCCTTCTCTTACGGTCTCATAGCCGCCGTCTCGGTACTGATCATCGCTTGTCCGTGCGCGCTCGGTCTTGCGACACCGATGTCGATCATGACCGGTGTCGGTGCGGGCGCGCGGGCCGGCGTGCTTATCCGGAATGCCGAGGCGCTCGAGCGCATGGAAAAGGTCGACACACTGCTCATCGACAAGACCGGCACACTGACAGAAGGCAAACCCGCGCTTGTCGGGATGGATATGGCGCCGGGCGCTGATGAAACGGTCGCCCTCCGCCTCGCCGCCAGCCTGGAAAGCCACAGCGAGCATCCCCTCGCCACAGCGATCGTCGCTGCCGCGCGCGCAAAAGGTCTTGGGCTCGCTGATCCCTCGGAGTTCGACTCGCCGACGGGAAAAGGTGTCATCGGGACTGTTGAAGGACAGAAAGTGGCGCTGGGTGCCGAGCGGTTCATGGACGAACTCGCTATTGATACAAGCGCGCTGCGGACCCTTGCCGAGCGCCGCCGGGAGAACGGCGCAACCGCCATCTACCTCGCCGTCGATGGCGCCGCGCAGGCGGTGTTGGCAATTGCGGATCCGGTGAAGGCATCTACGCCAGGCGCGCTGAAAGCCCTTCGGGATGCCGGCCTGCATATCGTCATGGCGACCGGCGACAATCGCACCACCGCTGAGGCGATCGCCCGCTCTCTGGGTATCGATGCCGTCGAGGCCGAAGTGCTGCCTGCCCAGAAAGCCGATATCGTGAAACGCCTGATCGCCGAGGGCCGGGTCGTTGCCATGGCGGGGGACGGCGTCAATGACGCCCCTGCCCTGGCGGCCGCCGATGTCGGCATCGCGATGGGCACCGGCACCGATGTTGCCATTGAAAGCGCCGGCGTCACCCTGCTCAAGGGAGACCTTGGAGGCATTGTTCGGGCCCGGACTATTTCGCGGGCAACCATGCGGAATATCCGCCAGAATCTCTTCTTTGCATTCGCCTATAACGCTGCCGGGATCCCGATCGCCGCCGGTGTGCTCTATCCCATTACCGGCGCTCTGCTCTCCCCCATGATCGCAGCCGCCGCGATGGCCCTGTCTTCAGTGTCCGTGATTGCCAATTCGCTGCGGCTGAATGCGCTCGAAAGACGCTAATTGGACAAGCTCACGGGGCCTTGTCAAACGAGAAGGAGAACAAGATCAGGAATGCAAGACCGATCAAGCGGCTTGTCATCGGGCATTCTCGCTTAGCTCCGAAGTTCTTCCTGCACGATCCTGGGGCGCTGTTCGATCAGCGCGAGCAGTACCCGCGCCGGGCCTTCAGGGCGCCTGCACTGGGTCGTATTATACACGTCAATGACGTATCCCTACCTTCAATTTTCGCTGCACATTTCATCCTTCGAGGTGGATCAGCAACCTCGTCGATGAGGCTCTCTTGACCCGGCTCTTAGAGTCAGGGACTTCATGTTGTCGGATTTCCTGTGGAAATCGGAATCGAACCACTCTCCCATGCCAACAGCTACCGATTTGTTGGCAGATTGTTGGCATTCGACGATGCGCCACATTAATTTCTGAAAACAAAACAGAGCTATAAGGGCGCTCGCGATTCCGCCCCCGGGCACCATTTCCCACTTACGCCGAACGATTTTCAGCATACGCGCGTGCGGCGCGCTGAACGCTTTGATGATTGTGTTTCGGGAAGTGGCTCCGTGAGCAGGACTCGAACCTGCGACCGGGCGATTAACAGTCGCCTGCTCTACCAACTGAGCTATCACGGAATAGCCGGAGACGGGGGCATAGCAGAGCGCGTTGCCCGTTCAAGTGCCTAAGTGCGGCGCGGGGCGAATTTCTGTGACGGGTTAACGACGGGCCGCGAAACAAAAAAATGGCGGAAGCGTGAGCTCCCGCCAAAGGCGTTGGGTGATGGTGGGTGTCTCCAAAGAAGACATGGCCACAGTCGCCCGATATGGTTAACCGCACGTTAACAAACTGGACAAATCTGAACCGGCCGCGTTTACGGCCCGCCCGTCGAGGGGGGTGCTTGGAGGCCCTGCCTGGAGTTGAACCAGGTAATGCAGATATTCCGTTCTGCAGCGTTCCGCTCCGCCACAGGGCCCCATCGGATTGCCCGCAGCAACTAGCATGCCATTGCGCCGTTACAAATATGACTTGGAGGCTCCACCCGGAATCGAACCGGGGTGCACGGATTTGCAATCCGCTGCGTCACCACTCCGCCATGGAGCCTTCGTCAAGGCGAGAGCCTCTAGCAGGCAGCGGCGGACCGCACAATTGGGGCCCGCAGACTTATTGCGCCGCTTCGCGCTGATTGCGTCCTGACCTTGTCGTGATACATGGCGCATCATTCCGGACCGCTTTCGAGGGGACAGACTCGCATGGATTTCGCCCGCGCCCGTGAGATCATGGTAGACAGCCAGATCCGCCCAAATGACGTCACCGATCCCGGCATTGTGTCCGCCTTCCTGCGCACGCCGCGCGAAGTGTTCACGCCTGCGGACAAGCAAGGCATCGCCTATTCGGAGCACGAGATCACGACCTCGCCCGGCCGCGCGCTGTGGACGCCGCGCGACACAGCAAAACTGATCAAACTCGCCGACATCAAGCCGTCCGACACGGTTCTGGTGGCCGGCGCCGGCGCGGGTTACGAAGCAGCCCTGATCAGCCTGCTGGCGGCGAAAGTGGTGGCGCTCGACGAGACGCAGGCGCTCGCGGACGCGATGGCAGAGCGCTTCAAGGCGGTCGGCGCCCGGAATGTTGAACCGCTCGCCGGGCCGCTTGAACTCGGCGCGCTGGCGGCAGCCCCCTTTGACGTGATTTATGTGGCGGGGATGCTGGAAGTCTTGCCCGAGGCCTGGACGACGCAGTTGCGGGACGGGGGACGGCTGGCCGCCGCAGTCGTTGATGATGGCGGTTTGGGGCGGGGTACGGTGGTTCAGAAGTCGGGCACGGCGGTATCGGCCCGCACCGGGTTCGATGCCAGTCCGCCGAGATTTTCGGCGTTTGACCGGAAACCGTCTTTTAGCTTCTGAAGCCTAACGGTCGTATGGCACTATTCGGCTGCAAGGGGATTGCTGTTCACCTTCGACCGGACGGCGGCTATATACCTGAAGCTCAGCCAAGGATGCCCGTGATGCTCGCCGACAAATTGAAGCTCCTTTTGGGCGCGAGTCTCGCGAGCCTGATGTTCGGGGTCCAGGCTCATGCCGAGACCCTTCCCGAGGCGGTCGCGGCGGCGTTTGCGACCAATCCCCAACTCGAAATCCAGCGCTACGGCACTGATATTGCGAGGGAAAACCTTGATCTTGCGCGGTCTGCCCGGCTGCCATCGGTGAACCTCTCGGCGAGCGGCGGGTATGAATATGTAGATACGGACGCGGTGCTGAACTTCGGCGTGGGCGACCGCCCGATCGCCAGTGCGCAATTGCAGGCTTCGCAGCCGATTTATGCCGGCGGACGGATCAGCGCGGGAATTGAACGCGCCAAAGCCGGTATCGGCGCAGCCGACCGGAATTTCGATGCGGCCCGGCAAGACCTGATCCTCGACGTGGTGACAGCCTATGTGGATGTCCGCCGCGACCGCGAGGCGGTGGCGATCCGGAAGAACAATGTCGAAGTCACCGGCGAACAGGTTCGCGCAGCCGAGGACCGGTTCGAGGTGGGCGTGGTGACGCGCACGGACGTATCTCAGGCGCAAGCCCGTCTCGAAGGCGCGAAAGCCGCCCTCGCCGGAGCCGAAGCTGCGCTCGAAGGCAGCCAGGCCTTTTACGAATTCCTGACGGGCCAGCCGCCCGGCGACCTGGTCGTGCCGCCGCCCCTGCCCGCCTTGCCAGCGGCGCTGGAAACTGCGTTTGCCGACGCCGATGCCAACAACCCGTCCATCCTTGCCGCGCGCGAAGAGTTGCGGGCGGCGGGCGCTGGGGTGGATGCCGCCAAGGCCGACGGACGGCCGCAGCTCAGCATCGTCACCACGGCCGGAATTCAGGAAACCTATGGCGATGCCAGCCGGCGCGATACGAACGTATCCGCCGTTGCACAGGGCCGGATGCCGATCTTCACGGGCGGCGCCGTCAAGGCGCAGGTCAACGCCGCGAAACTACAGCGCGAGCAGGCGCGCCGGCGTGTGGATGCGTTCGAAACACAGGTACGGGCGCAAGTGGCGCAATCCTGGTTCGGCTACGAGGCGTCGGTGCGCGCCATCGAAGCTTCCCGCCGGCAGGTGGAGGCGGCCGAGATCGCCTATGAAGGCGCAAAGGAAGAACTCGCCGTTGGTGTTCGCACCACCCTCGATGTGCTCGATCAGGAACAGCAGCTGTTCGAGGCACGGTTGTCGCTGATCGGGGCCGAGCGCGATGCCTATGTGGCGGCACACCAACTGTTGAGAGCCACAGGCGGTCTCGGCACAACCGGTTGACAGGCTGGTCTTGGAACGCGGCCCGCGTTAACCTTGTCAAAGGGTTGTTAACCGGATGCAGGCTATTTGAACCAAATGGTCTGGGAAGCGATTCTAGAAACGGGGGGCTGAGATGGCCAACGAAGCACACAAAGAGCCAACGATGGAGGAGATCCTCGCATCGATCCGCAAGATAATCTCCGATGACGAACCGGCGCTCGCCCGCCAACCTTCGCCGACAGCGGCCTTTCGCGATGCGCCGCTGGAACCCATGAATGATTACGAAGACATCGAGGACGCCATCGCCGGCGATGTACTGGAAGACACGGACCAGTCGATTTTCGAAGCCGGCGGCAATGCGGTGACTGAGCCGGAACCGGTCAAGCTGTCCGGACCCGAATTCTCGTTCGAGGAAATGCTTGGCTCCGCACGCCAGGCTGCTGTTCAGGCGCCGGTAGATCCCGCGCCCGTGACCCCCATCACCCGCGCCGCCCCTGTCCGCCCTGCCTTCAACGCCTCGGAGCCCCCCATGACCAACAGCGCCCGCTACGTCCATACCGCCCTCACCGACGATCACACGGCCGATGTGGCGGCCGGCGCGCTCGGCAAGCTGATTTCCAAGATGGAGATTTCGACCGACAACAACACGATCGAAGGTCTCGTCCGCGAGCTGCTCAAGCCGATGATCAAGGAATGGCTCGATGCGAACCTTCCAGGCATCGTCGAGGAAAAGGTAGAAGCTGAGGTTCAGCGGATCGCCCGCATGGCGCGCTAGCCTCATTTCCCAAACTTGATATAGGGAACGGCGCGCCTTCACCGGCGCGCTTTTCTTTTGTGCTCTTACCGGACCCTTCCGACGATGCTTGACCAGAGATTTGATCCTGCCGAGGCCGAAGCACGGCTTTACAAGGCATGGGAAGCCGCAGGCTGCTTCCGGCCTTCGGGCGACACCAGCGCGCAGGCTTACTCGATCGTGATCCCGCCGCCGAACGTGACCGGCGTGCTCCACATGGGGCATGCGCTGAACAACACGCTGCAGGACGTTCTGATCCGGTTCGAGCGGATGCGCGGCAAGAATGTGCTGTGGCAGCCGGGCACGGACCATGCGGGCATCGCGACGCAAATGGTCGTCGAGCGCCAGCTGGCGAAGGAAGGGCAGAACCAGGATCGACGGACCATGGGACGCGATGCTTTCCTCAAGCGAGTCTGGGCATGGAAGGAAGAATCAGGCGGCGCGATTGCGGGTCAGCTGAAGCGGCTCGGCGCGTCGTGCGACTGGTCTGTCGAGCGATTCACGATGGATGAAGGCCTGTCAAAGGCCGTGACGAAGGTGTTCGTCGATCTTCATGCGAAGGGACTCATCTACCGCGACAAACGACTCGTGAACTGGGACCCGCATTTCCAGACGGCGATCTCGGATCTGGAAGTGGAGACGCGCGAGGTTGCCGGACACTACTGGCACCTGAAATATCCGCTGGCGGATGGTGTGACCTACAATCATCCGGCCAAGGACGAAGACGGGAACGTCACGTTCGAGGCGCGTGACTATATCGTGGTGGCCACCTCCCGGCCGGAGACAATGCTCGGCGATACCGGCGTTGCCGTGCATCCGGAGGATGAGCGGTATGCGGGACTCGTCGGGAAGCACGTCGTGCTGCCGATCACCGGACGGCGCATTCCGATCATCGCGGATGAATATGCCAATCCCGAAAAGGGCTCGGGGGCGGTGAAGATCACGCCGGCGCATGACTTCAACGACTTCGAGGTGGGCAAACGGGCCGGACACAAACCGCTGAATATCCTGACCGCTGTGGCTGCCATCGAGAGCGGCGCCGACGCCGACGCAGCCGGTATTCCGGCTGAGCTGCGCGGGCTCGACCGCTTCGCTGCGCGCGCAAAGGTTGTTGAAGCGTTCGAGGCCCTGGGCCTGCTGGCGCGTATCGAGGACCTCAAGATCGAGCAGCCGTTCGGTGACCGGTCCGGTGTCGTGATCGAGCCGTGGATGACGGACCAGTGGTATGTCGATGCGGCAACGCTCGCGAAGCCGGCGCGCGCGGCGGTCGAAGATGGACGCACGCGGTTCGTGCCGGAGAACTGGACGAAGACGTATTACAACTGGATGGACAACATCCAGCCCTGGTGTGTGAGCCGTCAGCTTTGGTGGGGACACCGGATACCGGCCTGGTACGGGCCGGCGATGACCACCGAGCCGGACGGGAATGGCGGTCACCAGATTGCGGTCGACCATTCCCAGGATGGCCCGGGACACATTTTCGTGGCGGCAAGCGAAGCCGAGGCGCTCTCGGCGGCGGAAGCCTTCTACCGCAAGCCGGTTGCGATTGCAGCGAGCCGCGACGAAGCCCGAAAGGCGATGTTGGCCGGAGATCACACGACGCACATCTGTCTGTATCAGGAAGAGGACGTGCTCGACACATGGTTCTCCTCCGCGCTGTGGCCGTTCTCGACGCAAGGGTGGCCGGAAAATACCGAGGCCCTGAAGACATTCTATCCGACGAGCACGCTGGTGACGGCGTTCGACATCATCTTCTTCTGGGTCGCCCGGATGATGATGATGGGGCTCGAATTCACCGGCGAAGCTCCGTTCAAGGATGTTTACATCCATGCCCTCGTTCTCGACGAGAAAGGGCATAAGATGTCAAAGTCCAAGGGCAATGCCATGGACCCGCTTGAGCTGATCGACGAGTTCGGCGCCGACGCCCTTCGTTTCACGATGGCGGCGATGGCGGCGCAGGGGCGCAACGTGCGGCTCTCCAAACAACGCGTGGAGGGCTACCGCAACTTTGCCACCAAACTCTGGAACGCTGCGCGCTTTGCGGAATTGAACGAGTGCGGCGCGCCGGGGGCTTATGATCCGGCTACGGCGCAATATCCGGTCAACCAATGGATCCTGAGCGAACTGGCGGCCTGTGTCGAGGACGTGACCCGCGGGATTGAGGAGTACAAGTTCAACGAAGCCGCCGGCGCGCTTTACAAGTTTGTCTGGAACACGGTGTGCGACTGGTATGTCGAACTGATTAAGCCGTTGCTGATGGGCACCGACGAGGCGGCCAAGGCCGAGACGCGCGCGGTGTGCGGCTTTGTTCTGGATGAGGCCTTGAAACTTTTGCACCCTTTCATGCCCTTCGTGACCGAGGAGTTGTGGGAGCGGCGCGCACCGGGCCGGGCGGGCAAGGACGGGTTCCTGATGCTTCAAACCTGGCCGGCGCTCACGCCGTTCAGGCACAAGGAAGCCACGGCGGAGATCGAGTGGCTGATCGGGATGATCACGGAAATCCGCTCGCTGCGAAACGATCTGGGCGTGCCGGCAGGCGCGAAGGTTCCGATGACACTGGTCACTCCGTCGGCTCAGGATGCGCAACGGCTCGAGCGGCATGGTGACGTGCTGCGTCGGATGGCGCGGCTGGACGAGACCGGCACGGCTGCGGCCTTGCCGGAAGGCTCGGTTTCGACGCTCGTGGGATCCACGGTCGTGGCGCTTCGGATTGCGGAACTGATCGATCGGGCCGAAGCAAAGAAGCGGCTCGACAAGGAAATCGGCACCCTGGAGAAGGACATCACCTCCACCGAGAAGAAGCTCGGCAATGCTGACTTCGTTGCGCGGGCACCGGAAGAGATCGTTGAGGAAAATCGCGAGCGCGTGAAGGACTGGACGCTTCGCCGTGAAAAGCTGAGCCTTGCGAGGACGGCGCTTTCCAAACTGGCCTGACCCGGATCCGTTCAAGGCATAGACCACCCGTTTGCGGCGGCGAATAAGCGCTTTTCCGGAAGGAAATTGCGCGCTACGCCCTTTTTCAGAACACCGACACGGAAAGCACGTCAATGACCAAGACCTGGGATAAATCCCGCCTGCCCTCCCGCTATGTGACCGAGGGGCCGGAACGGGCGCCGCATCGCAGCTATTATTACGCGATGGGCCTTTCCACGAAGGACATCAAGAAGCCGTTCGTCGGCGTGGCGTCCTGCTGGAATGAGGCGGCGCCCTGCAACACGGCACTGATGCGCCAGGCGCATGCGGCCTCGGTCGGCGTGAAGGAAGCAGACGGTACACCGCGCGAGTTCTGCACGATCACGGTGACGGATGGCATCGCCATGGGCCACGAGGGGATGCGTTCGTCTCTCGTCAGCCGCGAAGTGATTGCAGATTCGGTCGAACTGACGATGCGCGGGCATTCCTATGACGCACTGGTCGGCGTTGCGGGCTGCGACAAGTCCCTGCCCGGCATGATGATGGCGATGCTGCGCCTGAATGTGCCAAGCGTTTTCATCTATGGCGGATCGATCATGCCCGGCCGGTTTGAAGGCAAGGATGTGACGGTGCTCGATGTGTTCGAGGCGGTCGGCGCACACGCGGCGGGTTCGAACGACATGACGAGCGCAAAACTTGAAGCGCTCGAGAAGCTGGCCTGCCCCGGCGACGGCGCCTGCGGCGGGCAGTTCACGGCGAACACGATGGCGTGTGTTTCGGAAGCTATTGGCCTTGCGCTGCCGCTTTCGTCTGCGCTGCCAGCGCCGTATCTGGAGCGGGATGAATATTGCGTGGAGAGTGGCCGGGCGGTGATGCGGCTGATCGAGCAGAACATCCGTCCACGGGATATCTGTACGCGGGAGGCATTCGAGAACGCGGCTGTGGTTGTGGCGGCGTCGGGTGGCTCAACGAACGCGGCGCTGCACCTGCCGGCTATGGCGCATGAGTGCGGCGTGCAGTTCGATCTGAAGGACGTCGCGGCGATCTTTGCCAAGACGCCTTACATCGCCGACCTGAAACCGGGCGGCAATTACGTTGCCAAGGATTTCGGCGAAGCGGGCGGCGTGCCGATGCTGATGAAAACGCTGTATGATGCGGGCCTGATCCACGGCCACTGCATGACGGTGACGGGCAAGACTGTTGCGGAAAACCTCAAGGATGTCGTGTTCAACAAGGATCAGAAAGTGATCCGTGAAGCCTCGAATCCACTTTCGCCGAACGGCGGTGTCGTCGGGCTCTGGGGATCGCTTGCGCCGGATGGCGCCATCGTGAAAGTGGCGGGTCTCAAGGAGCTGACCTTCACCGGGCCTGCGCGCGTCTTCGACGGCGAAGAAGCTTGCTTCGCCGCTGTGCGTGACCGGCAGTACAAGGAAGGCGATGTGCTGGTGATCCGGTACGAAGGGCCCAAGGGCGGGCCCGGCATGCGCGAGATGCTGTCGACTACCGCCGCGATCTACGGCCAGGGCATGGGCGACAAGGTGGCCTTGATCACCGACGGGCGGTTTTCAGGCGCGACGCGCGGGTTCTGCGTCGGGCATGTCGGCCCGGAAGCCGCCGACGGCGGGCCGATTGGCCTGCTGCGTGACGGCGACATCATCACGCTCGACGCCCTCAAGGGCACGATCGATGTGCGTTGGACGCCGGCCGAGATGGCGGATCGCAAGCGGGAATGGAAGCCGCGCACGACGAAGTATGGCTCCGGCGCGCTGCAGAAGTTCGCAAAACTGGTAGGCCCTGCCCATGAAGGCGCCGTAACGCATCCAGGCTTTGCGGGCGAAGGGCATGTGTACGCCGATATCTGATGACGGCAGCTGCGGGCCCTTCCGGGCGCCCGCGACGCAGCCTAAGCTGCCGGTATCAGTTCGAGGACCGTAGGCATGACCGACCGCGCAACAGATCCGGCGACCGGGGCGCCGCTTTCGCTCGGCGATCTGCCCGAGGAATTCGCAGGTTTCGAGCGCATCTATTCGCAGGAAATCCAGCCGAACCTGATTGCCCGCGAGTCTGAAAGGGTCGCCGCGGCTGCGAAAGCCATCCAGACACGCTGGATTGGCGGCGGGATCATCGCCGCGGGTGCGGGGCTGGGCCTCGCCGTGCTCAAGATGCCGTTTGTGGCGATCATCGCCGGCATCGCGGGCGCCGGCGTTGTCTTCTGGGGCAACATGGGCATCTCCCAGCTCGCCAGCGAAGCCAAGAGCCTGATCGTTGAACCCATTGCGCGCCAACTCGGCTTAGCCTTTACCCCGCAACCGGGCACATGCGACACGATCTTCCGGCACAAGGAACTCGGCGTGGTGCCAGGTTGGGACCGATCCAAGTTCGAAGACCTTGTGATCGGCAAACGCGGCGACGTCGATTTCGAGCTCTTCGAAGCGCATCTTGAAGAGAAACGGACGACGACAGACTCGAAAGGCCGCACACAGACGACCTGGGTGACGGTGTTCCAGGGCCAGTGCCTGAAGCTCGACTTTCACAAGCGGTTTTTCGGGCGGACACTGGTCACGCGCGATGCCGGGTTCTTCAATCGGTTTGGCGGCGGCAATGGCATGCAGCGGGCGATGCTCGAAGACCCCGTCTTCGAGAAGATCTTCGAAGTGTACACAACGGACCAGGTCGAAAGCCGGTTTCTCCTGACACCGGACTTCATGCAGAAGCTTGTCGATCTTGAAACCGTGTTCAAAGGCGGAAAACTCAAAGCCGCGTTCGATGGCGGCGAAATGCTGATCACTGTACAGGGTGGAAACCTGTTCGAGCCGGGTTCGATGTTCAAGCCGCTCGACAGCGCTGACCGCGTGCGCGAATTGCTCGCGGATTTCGCCGCGGTATTCCGCCTGATCGACACGGTGACGGCTGGACGAGCCAAGATGCCGCCGCCGGCCTCACCGGTCTGAACAGAGGGTCGCTCTCAAGGGGTGACGATCGGGAATGGTTCGGGCGGGGCCGGCGGATCAAGAACACCGAGCAGCGAAGCCGCCGCGGCCGGATTGCCCTTGATCGACAAGACACCCTTGAGAACCAGATCGGCGGGCTTCTGGCCGCCAAAGATCATGCCGAGGAAAGCCGGCTTTGGGAGGGTCAAGGTTGCATCGGCCGTTTGACCGGCGCCAGGCTCATGAACCAGAACGGAATTCCGGATGCTGACGATCCGTGTCTCCTTGAGGTCGGGAAATTCGAAGGCAATCGTCACTGATTTTCCCTCCGCAAGCTGAGGATCGACCCGGACGGCAAGCATATCAAAGACCTGTTCGACGGAGATCGCGGAGACGACGTCGGCCGAGAGCGTTGACATGGAACTTCCGGACGGCGTGACGCGGGCTTCGGCTGCGCCTGTCAGATACATGTTCCGCCAGAGAGAGCCTTCCGCCTGATAACCCATCTGCTCGAGCGCTTGTGCGAGCAGTTCTCGCGCCTTTGTGTTCGTGGAATCAGCAAAGACGAGATGGCTCGCTACTTCGGCCGCCCAGCGATAATCTCCAGCCTTGAAAGCCGTCTTCGCGGTGCGAAGGGCTTTGCCTTTGCCGCCCATCGCCTTGACATACCGCTTGCTCGCCTCTTCCGGAGGCCAAGGATTCAGGTTGACCGGATTGGCATCGTACCAGCCGAGATAGCGTTGGTACACGGCCTTGGAATTGTGCGCCATCGTGCCGTAATAGCCGCGATTGTACCACTTCGAGGCGAGGCTTTCGGGCAACGCGATGACCTCGGCGATCTCCTCGGCCGTGTTGCCCTTGTTCATCAGGCGGACGGTCTGGTCGTGGAGGTATTTGTAAGCATCACGGTGCGACGACATGAAGGCGCGCACCTCATCCTTTCCCCAACGGGGCCATCCATGCGAGACAAACATCACATCCGTCCGGTCGCCATACAGATGGATGGACTCAGTGAGATAGTCCGCCCACGCCTTTGCATCGCGCACCAGCGCGCCGCGCGGTGGGAGAATATTGTGCATCGTCGCGTTGGCGTTCTCGGCAAGGCAGAGCGCGCGCAGGTGTGGCAGATAGAAGTTCATCTCGGCCGGCGCTTCGGTGCCGGGCGTGACCTGGAACTCGATCGTTATCCCGTCGATGACGAGAGTCTCGCCTGTCCCGGTAACCGTGTGTGTGGGCGCAATCAGGCTGATGGATCCGTTTGGCAGTCCCGTACCGATGCCGGCGCCGCCCTGGCCGGCCGGTCCCGGGGTGAGACGGGTTCCGAACTGATAGTTCGCGCGGCGGCTCATGGCCGGCCCGGCGATGAGATTTTCGCTGACGGCGTGTTCCATGAAACCATCCGGCGCGATGATCTGCACCTTTCCGGACTTCACGTCAGCGTCGCTGACGATGCCTTTCACGCCGCCGAAATGGTCGCCATGGCTGTGCGTATAGATCACCGCCACGATGGGCTTTTCACCGATATGCTTGCGCACGAGGGACATGGCCGCAGCCGCCGTTTCCGTGGCCGTGAGCGGGTCTACCACAATGTATCCGGTTTCGGACTCGATGATGCTCATCACCGAAATGTCGAGTCCCCGGACCTGCCAGAGCCCCGGCACCACTTCGAACAGGCCGTGATTGTTCAAAAGGCCGAGATGGCGCCAGAGGCTGGGGTTCATCGTTTCCGGCGGGTCACCCTCGGCGAAGTCATAAGCGCCCGCATTGAAGACGACGCGTCCGTCGGCTGCGAGAATTCGGGTATCCTCCAGCGACGCGATGAAGCCTTTTGCGGCCAGTTCGGCTTCGCTGGTGTCCGACCAGGGCAAACCTTCGGCGAATGCCTGGTTGGCCGCGACTGTTGCCGGCGTCGCCTTTCCCGTTTCGGCATCCGCCGCCGCTGCAAGGCAGCACGCCGCCAGAATGGCCGTTCCAAGAGCACGCTTCATTTTATCCTCCCCAAGGACAGTTGCGCCGGTTTCGGTCGCATTGATTTACGGATCAATCTCTAACGAGCCAGGCTGCCTGCGCAAAGGGCGGTCCCGAGTTTTCTGGGCTGGACGCCCGGGCGACCGGGCGTCTATCTGGAGGTCATGATCACCGGTCCGACATCTCACAGCTATTTCTCGCAGCGCCTGCGGCTCCACTATGTGGACTGGGGCAACGCGGATGCCCCTCCCCTGATTCTGCTGCATGGAGGGCGGGACCATTGCCGCAGCTGGGATTGGGTGGCCGAAGCGCTGAGCGCTGACTGGCATGTCATCGCACCCGATCTGCGCGGGCACGGCGACAGCGCCTGGTCTGCCGATGGCGACTATTCGGCTCGGTCGTGTGTCTATGATCTCGCCCAGCTGATCCATCAGAAGCAGCTGTCGCCCGTCACGATCGTCGCACACTCTTATGGTGGGCACATCTCGCTGCGTTATGCGGGCATTTATCCGGAGAATGTTCGCAAGCTGGTGGCGATCGAGGGGCTCGGACCTTCGCCCCGGATGTTGGCCGAGCGGATGAGCGTGCCGATCGGGAAACGCATGCGCGACTGGATCGATTCCAAGCGCGCCGCCGCCGGGCGCAGCCCCAAGCGCTACGCAACGCTGGAAGAAGCCTACCAGCGCATGAAGGAAGAGAA
>JAIXRO010000113.1 GCA_027485145.1 Hyphomonadaceae bacterium
ACCAGTCCTCAGTGATAATCCGGAGAGGTATTCATGTCCGACGTTCTTGAGCGCGTGAAAAAAATTGTCGTCGAGAATCTCGACGTGGAAGCTGACAAAGTCATCGAGAGCGCGAGCTTCATCGACGACCTCGGTGCGGACTCCCTGGACCTCGTCGAGCTGGTCATGGCTTTCGAGGAAGAGTTCAACATCGAAATCCCCGATGACGTGCAGGAGTCGATCCGCTCGGTCGGCGACGCCGTGACCCACATCAAGGCGCACATTTAAGGCGATCAGTCCTAGATGTCCGAACGCCGCGTCGTCATCACAGGCATTGGTATCGTGTCCCCGCTTGCGATGGGCCGCGAAGCCACATGGGAGCGCCTGATCGCCGGCAAGTCCGGCGCAGGCCCCATCGACAAGTTCGATGCCTCCGATCTGCCCTGCAAGATCGCGTTCCAGGTGCCCTACGCATCCGGGCGCGGCGGCGGCGCAGGCGATCCGCATGCCTTTGACCCTGACAAGTTCGTCACGGCCAAGGAACAGCGGCGTACGGACGAGTTCATCGTCTATGCGATCGCGGCCGCCGACGAGGCGCTCGAAGATGCAAACTGGAAACCTGAAACGGATGAAGACCAGGAGCGCACCGGCGTCCTGATCGGCTCCGGCATCGGCGGTCTCGAGACGATCTACGAGACGTCGATCATCCTGCACGAGCAGGGCCCCCGCAAGGTCAGCCCGTTCTTCATCCCGGCCTCGCTGATCAACCTCGCCTCTGGCCAGGTCTCGATTCGCCACGGCCTCAAGGGCCCGAACCACTCGGTCGTCACCGCCTGCGCCACCGGCGCGCATGCCATTGGCGACTCGGCGCGGCTGATCAAATACGGCGATGCAGACATTATGGTCGCCGGCGGCGCCGAAGCCGTCATTGGCCGTCTCGGCATTGCAGGCTTCTGCGCGGCCAAGGCCATGTCCACCGGCTTCAATGACACCCCGGAAAAAGCGTCGCGTCCCTATGACAAGGACCGCGACGGGTTCGTCATGGGCGAAGGCGCAGCCATCCTCATTCTCGAAGAATACGAACACGCCAAGAAACGCGGCGCGAAGATGTATGCCGAAGTGATCGGCTACGGCCTGCCGGGCGATGCCTATCACATCACCGCCCCGGCCGAAGGCTCCGAAGGCGGCTTCCGCGCCATGAAGATGGCGCTGAAGAATGCCGGCATCGACCCGACCGAGATCGACTATGTGAACGCCCACGGCACCTCGACGCCGAAAGGTGACGAAGGCGAAGCCGGCGCCGTCGAGCGCACCTTCGGCGACCATGCGAAAAACCTCTCGATGTCGTCCACCAAATCCGCCGTCGGCCACCTGCTCGGCGCGGCCGGCGCCATCGAAGCCGCCTTCTGCGCGCTGGCGATCCGCGATCAGGTCATGCCGCCGACCCTGAACCTCGACAATCCGAGCTTCGAGACGGTCATCGACCTGATCCCCCACAAGGCCAAGAAAGGCCGCGTGCGCGCCGCGATGTCGAACAGCTTCGGCTTTGGCGGCACCAACGCGTCGCTGATTATCCGGGAAGTCACCTGACATCACGGCGGCCCGGCCTACATTGGGCGAACAAGAATGCGCAGGGCGCATTTCCGGGCCGGGCGGGGCACGGTAAAAGGGCACTCAGTGTCCGGCAGAGGAGGCCCTCATGCGATTCCTGAAAGCGCTGTTCGTCTGGACGTTCATGCTGGCATGTCTCGCGGCCGCCGCCGCCGCTGCCGGCTGGTTCTGGTATAACGCGGAAATCGCGCGCCCGGGTCCGCTCGCCCGTGAAGCCGTGATTCAGGTCGAGCCGGGAGAAACCTTGTCGGGCGTCGCCGCGCGTCTCGAACGGGAAGGCATCATCCGCGACGCGCGCCTGATGCAGCTGAAATCGCGCATCGACGGCACCGAGCTCGCGATCAAATCCGGGGAATACATCGTCGAGCCGCAGGCCAGCCTCAACCAAGTGCTCAGCATACTGATCGAAGGCCGTTCAATCCTCTACAGCATCCTGCTCAAGGAAGGGCTGACAACCCAGCAGATGCTGCGCGAAATCGAAGCTCACGAACACCTCACCGGCCCGATGCCGGAGCCGCCGCCCGCAGAAGGCTCGATGCTTCCGGACACCTACATGTTCCACAAGGGCATGACGCGCGTCGAGCTGGTGGAGAAGATCATGGCCGCACAGACGCAGGTCATGGAGGAGCTCTGGCCGACGCGTCAGGAAAACCTTCCCTTTGATACGCCGGAGGAAGCCATTATCCTCGCTTCTGTGGTCGAAAAGGAATCCGGCAAACCCGAAGACCGCGACCTTGTGGCCGGCCTCTTCGTCGGACGTCTTCGCAACGGCATGCGCCTGCAAAGTGATCCTACCATCGTCTATGGAATCTCAAAAGGCGAACCGCTCTATAACAGCAAGGGCGAACGCCGTACCTTGCTGCGCTCTGAGATCGACCGCCATACCGAATGGAACACCTATCAGGTCGATGGTCTGCCCAAGACCGCCATCGCCAATCCGGGCCGCGACTCCATCGCAGCCGTGCTGAACCCTCCGGACACGGACTATGTCTTCTTCGTCGCCGAGTGCAAGGACGGGGTGATCACGGGCGAACACGTCTTCAGCAAGACCAACGCCGAGCATGAACGCGCGGTCGCCGCCTACCGCGAGTGCGAGCGCAAGGAAATCGAGCGGGAGCGCGCGAACTGATGGGCGTCCTGTCCGGCATGACCGGCTTTGCCCGCGTGACCGGGGAAGAAAGCTGGGGCGCCTGGGCCTGGGAAGCCAAGAGCGTCAATGGCCGCTCGCTGGATGTCCGCGTCAGTGTCCCGCCGGGTTTTGAAGCGCTGGAACGCGACATCAAGGCACAAGCCAGCGAGCGGTTCAATCGCGGCTCCCTGCAGGTCAGCCTGCGGGTCGATCTCGCCTCCGGCAGCGGCGGTGTGGTGATCGATCACGCGCTGCTCGGCGCCTTGGTGGACGCCGCCCGGGAGGCAGCCGGAACCCAGCCGACACCGGAAGCCGTCGCCACGCTGATGACGATCAAGGGCGTCGTCGAAACCACCGGCGCCTCACTGCGCGACTTTGCGTCGAACGAGGCCGCGATGACGGTGCTCACGGCGGGTGCCCGGGAGGCGATCCGTCAGCTGGCGGAGGGCCGTCTTGCGGAAGGCGCAGACCTGAAATCCCTCCTATCTGCACATCTGGACGAGATCGCCGCCCGGTCTGCCGAAGCCGCCGAGCTCGCCGCCAGCCAGCCGGGTCTCATCAAGGCGAAACTGCACAAGCAGCTCGACGAACTCGACCGTGAAGGCCGAGTCGATGCTGAGCGTTTCGCTGCCGAAGCCGCCCTCTCCGCCGCCCGGGCCGATGTGCGCGAGGAGCTCGACCGTCTCGCCGCCCATGTGCGCACCGGCCGGGACCTGCTCGCCGCCGGCTCGCCCGCAGGTCGCAAGCTCGATTTCCTCGCCCAGGAACTCAACCGCGAAGCCAACACGCTCTGCTCGAAATCCGTCAGCGCCGATTTGACGAATGTGGGACTCAGCCTCAAAGGGTTGATTGACCAGTTCAAGGAGCAATCGGCCAATGTCGAATAGCGGACATCCCAAGGACCACGGACGCCGCCGCGGCCTGATGCTCGTGCTGTCCAGCCCGTCGGGCGCGGGCAAGACGACCATGGCCAAGATGCTGCTCGACGAATTTCCGGATGTGAAACTTTCCATCTCGGCGACGACGCGCGAACGCCGCCCGAACGAAGTCGACGGCAAGGATTACTGGTTCAAGACCGAAGCCGAATTCCAGGCGATGATCCGTCGTAGCGAGTTCCTCGAATGGGCCCACGTCTTCGACAAATACTACGGTACTCCCAAGGCCGATACCGTCGCCCGACTCGATGCCGGAGAGGACGTCCTCTTCGATGTGGACTGGCAAGGCGCCGATGCGCTGCACGATCAGATGCCGAACGATGTCGTCTCGGTGTTCATCTTGCCGCCCAGCATTGTTGCGCTGGAAGAACGCCTTGCCAATCGCCCAGGCTCCAACCCGGAGATGGTCGCGCGGCGCATGATCGATGCCAAGCGCGAGATCATGCACTGGCGGCGCTACGACTATGTGATCGTCAACGAAGACCTGGCGGTCGCTTACCAGCGCTTAAAGCGTATCCTGCTGACCGAACGCCTCAAGCGCCTTCGCCAGCTGGATCTCGAAGATCACGTGCGAAGGCTGTTGGGCGAGGCTTAGGCGAGGCTCTCCGCCAGCTTCCGGAACTGCGCCTGTGTCAGCGTCTCGGCCCGCGCGGTCGGATCGATGCCGCAATCCTGCAGCCACAGCTCCGCCTTGAGGCCGCGCTTCTTGGCGAACGGCTTCAGCGCTGCGCGCAGCATCTTCCGGCGCTGGCCGAACGCCGCGCCGGCGACCTGCTCAAGCAGTTCGATGTGTTCGAAGCGCTTGTCCGGCGGCAGCGGCTCGAACACGGCCACCGCGCTGTCCACCTTCGGCGGCGGCGTGAACGCGCCCGGCGGCAGGGTGAAGGAAATATAAGGCCGCGTCACCGCCTGCGCGAGGACCGCCAATCGTCCGTAGGCGTCCGTGTCAGGCTTGGCGCAGATCCGCTCGGCCACTTCCTTCTGGAACATCAGGGCCATCTCGCCGCGCCAGTCGCCCGCCTTCAGCCAATCGACCAGCAGGGGCGTTCCGACATTGTACGGAAGGTTCGCGATGATCATCGCCGGCCCGCCGCTCACGCCCGCCTCGTCCAGCGCCTTCTCCCAGCGCACTTTTCGTGCATCTTTCGCCAGCACCGTCAGTTGCCCGCTCGCCGCTTCCGGCCAGCTCAACAGCGCCTCCGAAAACCGCGCATCTGTCTCGACCGCGATCAGCTTTGCCGGCCCCTCGTTGAGGATCGCCCGCGTCAGCCCGCCAGGGCCCGGGCCGACCTCGATCACCGTGCGTCCCTTCGGCGAGCCTGCCGCATTGGCGGCGCGCTTCAGGATCGAGGGGTCGAACAGGAAATGCTGGCCGAGTGATTTGCGGGCGGGCGCATCGGTCAGGGCAGGGTGCGGTTCGGTCACGCGAAGGCCTTCCGGCGGTTGAGAGCGAATACTGCGGCAAGGCGGATCGCGGCGATCAGGCTGTCAGCGCGGCAGTTGCCGTTCGCGGCCGCATCATACGCCGTCCCATGATCGGGACTGGTACGCACGATCGGCAGGCCAAGCGTCGAGTTCACCCCGCCCCACAGGTCCAGCGTCTTGACCGGGATAAGGCCCTGATCATGCGTCATCGCGATCACCGCGTCATGGGCGCCGGACAGCGCTTCGGCAAAAACCGTATCGCCGGGCCGCGCATCCGAGATGGCGATACCTTCCGTGCGCAGACGGTCCGCTGCCGGATTGATGATGTCGATTTCCTCGCGGCCAATCGCGCCGCCTTCGCCTGCATGCGGGTTGAGCCCCGAGAAGGCGAGGCGCGGCGCCGCAATGCCGAAATCCCGGGCCAGCGCTGCATGGACCACGCGCGCCGTCCGCTCCAGACGCCCATCTCCCAGCACGCCGGAAACCTGCGCAAGCGGCATATGGATCGTCGCCAGCGCCACCCGAAGCCCGCCGCCGGTGAGCATCATCACCGGGTTCGCGGCATGTCCCGCCGCCTCGCACAGGTGCGCCACAAACTCCGTATGCCCCGGAAACCTGAAACCGCGGTCATACAGCAGCGCCTTGTTGATGGGATTGGTTACGATCCCCGAGGCGCGCCCCGCAAGCGCGTCCGCCACAGCCATTTCGATTGCCCGGATGATCGCCGGCGCCGCGTCCGCATGCGGCCGCCCCGGGACCATCTTGGGCACGCCGTCCAGCGCCATCACCGGCAGCGCATGGGTGAAAACCTCCAGCGCCTCGCCGGGCGACCGGATCACCTCGACCGGCACACCCGAAATCAGCTCCGGGGCGCCAATGAAATAGAATGCAAGTTCCGGCTCGCCGCGCAGCGCGGTCCATGCCGCCGCCGTGATTGCGGGGCCGCAACCGGCCGGATCGCCCATTGTCAGGGCCAGGGGAAGGTGAGGGGCTTGGGTCACCCCGGCGATGTCGCGCCAATCCGCCCTTCAGGCAAGCGCAATTCGCGCCAGACGGTATCAGCCACTAGCGGTAGATGATCGTCGCATCCCGGCGGGAATTGCGCAGTTCGCGCTCCGAGATCATGTTCAGCTCGCGCGCCTTGATGGAGTTCTTGAGGTCCTCTTTCGAGGGCAGCGCCTCGGCGCCGTCTTCGCGCCGGCACACATACATCACCGCAAGCCCGCCGCCGACGGCGAAAACTTCCGTCGGCTTGCCCACTTCTGTGGCGAGCACGAGATCTCGCCCTTCCGGGCCAAGCTCGACGATATCGATATCGGTCAGGTCCTGCGCGCGCAGGGCGCTGCGGGAGTTGGCAACCGAATTGACGTCCGCACACGTCTTGATGCGCGACATGGCTTCGGTCAGCGTTTCTTCCTTCGCATCCGTGCTCACGAGGCGTTTCAGGTCCACTTTCGTGGTTGGCTGGCTTGGCTCCCGCTTGCCGCTGACCTGCAGGATATAGACACCGCTTTCCACTTCGACCGGGGTCAGCAAGGCGGGCACGGTCGGCGAAGCCAGCACGGCCGCTGCCAGGGCATCGGACATGTCGTCCGCGGTCACCCAGCCCATGTCACCTCCTGTAGCGGCGGTCGGCGCCGAGGAGATCCGCTGTGCGGCGACGCGGAAGTCGGCGCCCTGATTCAGCTGCGCAATGATGGAATTGGCGGCTTTCAGCGCTTCCAGCCGGGTCTCGGCGTCTGGCGCGTAGAGAAAGATTTCGCTGACGCGGAACTGGGTTTTCTTCGATGCGGTGCGCAGACGGTTCAGCTGGTCGTCGACCTGGCTTTCCGAAACCCGGATGCGCGAGCCATAGAGACCGCTCATCAGACGGTTCCAGGCGATGTCTGCGCGGATCTGTTCCTCAAGGCTGACCGGGTTCACGCCCGCGGCCTGCAGCTGTTCGCGAAGGCCCTCGGCGCCAACGCCGCTTTCGGTTGCCATATCGCTCATCTGCGCATTGATTTCGGCCGGCTCGACCTCGACTTCGAACTCGGCCACCCGGTCCAGCTGCAGCCGCTCGTCGATCAGCTGTTCGAGCGCCTGTCCGGTAATCTGCTGAACCTGCTCCTGCGAGGGTGCCTGGCGCCCTAGCGTCAGGAGCAGTAGGCGCGCGCGCTGACGCACATCGGAATAGGAAATCGGCTTGTCATTGACGATGGCGGCGATGCCTTCGAGCTGCAGACGGTTTTCTTCCGCCGCCTGGGCCAGCGCGACCGGCGCGCTAAGAGCCACGAGGGCTGCCATCATCACTGCACGTAACATTCACGTCCTCCGTGGAATTTTCGCGTCGCGGGAGCCGTTTAGCCGCTTCGCGCAGACCTTACAAATCCCGGCTAGCGGCGCAACGCACCAGCACAGTAACCCGCTTGGGTATTGCAGGTTCGCCCTCGGCGATCCAAATCAATCGAACTCGTCGGAACCAAAATTACCAAGTGATTTCAAGGTAAAGCGGAACTGGAAGTTTTCAGAAGGCCCAAGTGTCCGGTCGAACTGCTCGTTTCGGCTGTAAACCAGTTCGAATCGCGAACACGGGTCCGAGAACGCCAACCCGATTTCCTGCTGTGCGTTCAGGTTACCCGCAATGTCGCGCAGCTGGCTGAAGATGATGGAGTAATTCTTCGTCACCTGCACTTCACCCTGCAGGAACACGCCCTCATCCGGCACGCGGAGCGGGCTGATCCGCTGGTTGATATTGTAATATTGCGCCACGCCCCGGAAGCGTTTCAGGGAGGTGGACAAGCGCAGGTCGACGCGGTTGAGAGCGAACTCCTCATCGTCCACCCGCAGCCGGCTGGACAGCTTCAGCGCAGGGCCGAAATCCAGCGAAGTCGTTGCGACCCAGTCAGATGCAGTGCCATCGAGGTTCGAGGCGACGTTAAAGGCTTCATCGGCCCTCGAGCGCCAGCGCCGGCCCACCTGCGTGCTGAGTTCCGTGCCGTTCTTCCAGAGCGCGCGTGCGGTAATCCCGGCGCTGACCTTGCCGTCGCCTTCATAGAGATCAAAGTTTCCGAAGCCGTTGGCGTCAAACAGGGACGACTCGTCGGACTCGTAAAGCTGGCTGTCCTCGATCGGAATCGCCGGATCGTTCGCATTCGAGAAACCCCAGGCGCCCATCACGGCAGGCTCCAGCGTGAAGTCCACCGTCTTGCCGGGGCGGATCATCGGATAGGCGATCTTGGCGCCGGCATTTCCGACTGCGCGCGACACGCTGCTCTTGCCGCTGATCTCTTTGTCCAGCCCGTAGAAATCGCCGCGCAGCTCCGCAAACGGCTCGAATGTGAAACCGCCCGGCAGCAGGTTGAAGTCACGCCATTCGGCCCCTGCGCTCACCCGCTGGCTGTCAGCGCCCACATCGCGCCGAAGCACGGCGGACGACAGGTTCACATTGGCAAACCCGTAACTGCCGAGATCCCAGTTCTTTTCCGCATAGAGCAGCGGCGCCACGAAGGGCAGGCGGTCGGCATCATCCTGGCCGCGCAGGCCCTGCGATTTGAGGATCGCCACGTCGGCATAGTAGTCATCGCCCTGACCCACCGCGAACAGCTGCGACAGCAGGCGGCGCGGCTGGTTCTCGTACAGGCCGCGCTTGTCGGTCTGCCCGTCGATGTCATAGCGCTTGTCGTACAGGTCGTCCGTCTGGCTCTCGACGGCAAAGCCCCACAGCCATTCCGGCGTGATCGCAAACGCACCGTTTGCATAGACATGCCCGCGGAATTGCTCCTCGCCGAACAATTCGCCATCACCGTCAAATTCGGCTTCGTTCGTCGCGCTGGCATCAATGCGGATCGCGCCGGAATAGAACCGCTTCTTGAAGTCGACGTTCAGGACCGGCGCGACATTCTCTGACAGCCGCGGCGCAATCGTGACTTCCGAACTGTCGGAGATCGCCCAATAATAGGGCTGCTTGTAGAAGCCGCCGACCTTCGAGGACACGCCGACATCCGGGATGAGCAGGCCCGAGCGCCGCTCCGAATTCGGATCCGGGTGCGCAAGATAAGGCAGGTAGAACACCGGAATGCCCGCCACCTCGACCACCGCATCGCGGTAGGAGATCATCTGGCTGTCCTGGTCCAGCACGGCGCGCCGCGCACGGATGCTCCAGGTGGGCGTCTTGTCGGTCTCGCAAACCTCGCAGGACGTATAGACCATCTGTTCGAGTGCGTTGATCCCGTCCGTCCGGCGTACTGCGGAGTTGGCGGCTACCGTCGCGCCTTCTGCCAGCCGCGCCGAAAAGCCGATCGCATAGCCGTCCGACAGTGTCGTGCCGACTTCCATTTCGTCCGCAAACTGCTGGGCGCCGTCCGGATCGGTCACGATGACATTGCCGCTGGCGCGGACTTTCTCTGTCGTCCGGTTGTACACCAGTTTGTCCGCCCGCAACGTACGGCCCTGGTACAAGGCTTCGACATTACCTTCCGCGACGATGCTGTTCTCGCCGGAAATCTCGTAAACCCGGTCCGCCTCGAGGATCACGCTTTCGCTGGGAGGCTGGGGCGGGCTCCCGGTCGATGCAGCGGGCGTAATCTCCGTCACTGTGCCCGGCAGCCGCTTTGCAGCGTCCGCTTCGGCCGCCGCAGCTGGCGACGCCAAGCTGTCGGCCGCCGTTGCCTCTTGCACCTGCGCATGCGCGGCGAGCGGCAGCACGGCCGAAAATCCGGCGAGCAGCGCATACTGGGACCAGAAAGCCAAAGGTTCGACCCTCACTCTGCCGTCGTTGAGCGCGGACTGCCTTCCCCTGCAGGACCCGTGCGGCGTTTCAAAAGGCTTAGAGTCGATCCAGCGGGCCGTCCAGCCATCCGGCGGCCCGGCCCTGCTTTTGGCCGATTGGCCGGTGCAACCGGGCCACAGAGCATCAGACCGCCCGTGCCACCAGACCGCCGGGGTAGGCGGTCGCCTCACCGGCGATTTCCAGCTCCAGCAGCACGGCGTTACACCGCGCAGCCGCAAGGCCTGCCGCCCGTGCAATCTCGTCAACCGGCATCGGATTGGGGCTCAATGCCTGCCGCACCCGGGCCAGCTGGTCGTCTCCCAGCGGCCCATCGGCCGATTCGGGTACGAATGCCGGCGAGGGCGGGGCCGCCACGTACAGCGGCGGCAGACCGGTCAGCACTTCCAGCACATCCCCCGCATGGCGCACCAGCGCGGCGCCCTGCCGGATCAGCCCGTTGGTTCCCGCCGCGCGCGGATCCAGCGGCGAGCCGGGCACCGCCATTACCTCGCGTCCCTGTTCCCCCGCCATACGCGCCGAAATCAGCGAGCCAGACCGCTCCGCCGCCTCGACCACCACCACACCCCGGGCGAGCCCGGTGATGATGCGGTTGCGGCGGGGAAAATCCTGGGCGCGCGCCTTGTGCCCGGTCGGGCTCTCCGAGACGATCAGGCCCGCTTCCGCAATCTCCCGGTATAGCCGCTCATGCTGCGGCGGATAGATATGGTCGATCCCGCCGCCGAGCACCGCGATCGTGCCTGTCTTCAGGCTCGCCGCATGCGCCTCACCATCGATCCCCAGCGCAAGGCCGGAGACGACCGCCAGCCCCGCCCGCCCAAGGTCCGCGGCCATGTCGCGCGCAATCTTCCGCCCCGCCGCCGAAGCGTTGCGCGCGCCAACAATCGCCGCAGCGTCCGCCCGTGCCAGCGCCAGGTTCCCCAGCACCGTCAACAAGGGCGGCGGCGGATCGAGCGAGACCAGCAGCTTCGGAAACTCCGGTTCGCAACTCGCAATGATCCGCGCGCCAATGCGCTCTGTTCCTGCAATCTCGTCCTCGATGGCAGCAAGTGAGGGCAGCTCGATCCGCCGTCCCTTCGCCACGCGGCTTGCAATCTCCGGCAGGGCTGCCAGCGCATCCGTGGCATTGCCGAACCGCTCGATCAGCCGCGCGAATGTCTGAGGGCCGATATTCGGTGTACGGACGAGGCGAACCCAGTCGCGGCGTTCCGCGTCGCTGAGCCGTCTCAGGTTCATTCGTCGGCTTTGACTTTCGGCGTCCCGAAGCGCGGCTCCGTGCCCTTGATCAGGCGGTCAATATTCGCCCGGTGCGTCCAGAATACCAGCACGGAAAGCGCCGCGAGTCCGCCCAGCACGACCGGATTGCGTTCACCCAGAAGGTAAGCGCCCGGCGGGACCGCCACAGCGGCGCACAATGCCGAGAGGGAAGAAATCCGCGTCAGTGCAAACATGCCCAGCCAGATCGGCGCGCCGATCAGCAGGCCCTTCAGCGGCGTGACGAACACCAAGAGGCCGGCGTAGGTGGCCACGCCCTTGCCGCCCTTGAAGCCCAGCCATACCGGATAGCAATGGCCCATGAACGCGCTGGCGCCCGCCACCATGCCCGCCTCCGGACCTGCCGCCATCGAGAACCCGAGCGCCACGAGCCCCGCCTTCAGGCTGTCGAGCACCAGCGTCGCCAGCGCGAGGTCCTTGCGCCCGGTGCGCAGCACATTGGTCGCGCCGATGCTGTGCGACCCGATCTCGCGGATATCGCCCAGCCCGGCCGCTTTGGTAATCACGAGACCGAACGGAATCGACCCGGCCAGATAGCCGATGACCGACGCCAATGCGTAGAACGCCCATTCTAGCATGTGCGGTGTGATCCCCGTCCGTCCCTGTTGCGGCAAGGTTTAGGGGGGCAGGCAAGTTGCGGCAAGAGGGGGCTTGCTGCGCTCCAGCCCTACCGCTCGAACACCGTCTTCCCGCCGACAAACGTCCGCATCACGCGCCCCTGCAGCCGCCGCCCGTCAAACGGCGAGTTCTTGGAGCGCGACAGGAGGTGGTCGCGGTCGCACAGCCACGGCTTTCCGGGATCGAACAGGATCAGGTCCGCCGGCGCGCCTTCGGCAATCCGCCCTTGCGGCAGGCCAAGGATCGAGGCCGGGCCGATGGTCACCGGCGCCAGCGCCTCCAACAGGCTGAAACAGCCCTCCGCCGCCAGCGTCATCAGGCAGGGGAGCACCGTCTCCAGCCCCGCCGCGCCGAACGCCGCTTCGCCGAAGGGCAGGCGCTTTTCCTCCGGGGGCTGAGGATCATGCGCCGACACCACGGCGTCGATGGCGCCCTCCTGCAGTGCACGGATCAATGTCTTGCGCGCCTGTTCGGACCGGAAAGGCGGGTTCACCTTGCAATAGGTGAGGTAGTCGCCGACATCCAGCTCGTTGAAGAACAGCGAATGCGCCGCCACCGTCATGAACACCTTCGCGCCGCGCCCACGCGCTGCATCCACGATGTCCAGCGTACGCTGCGAGGTCACCTGGTCGAGGATCAGCGTGCAGCCGGTCTGCTCCGCCAGCACCACGTCCCGCGCCGCGCCCAGCCATTCCGCCTCGATGGGTATGCCCGAAAGCCCGTGCCGCGCGGCAAACTCGCCCGAATTCATCACGCCATTGCCCGCCAGCGTATGGTCATCCGGCCTCGACATCACAATCGCGCCGCGGCTCGCCGCATAGGTCATCGCGCGTTTCATCACCTGCGCGCTCGCCACTGGCCAGTCGCCATTCGTGAACAGCACCGCGCCCGCTTCCGCCATCAGTCCGATCTCGGACATCGCCTCGCCGGAAAGGCCCACCGTCAACCCGCCCGCGGGATACACCCGCGCAAACGCCGTCTCCCGGCCCCGCTCGGCAATGAACTGCACCAGCGCCACATCGTCGATCACCGGCCGCGTATCCGGCATCACCACGAGGCTCGTGATCCCGCCGCTCAGCGCCGCGCGGGAGGCCGTGGCCAGCGTCTCCTTGTGTTCCTCGCCCGGCTCGCCCGTCTTGGCGCGCAGGTCGATCAGTCCCGGCGCCAGGCACAGCCCGCCCGCATCGATCGTCTCGGCCGCATCCTTGAACGACACGCCCGTCCCGGTACGGAACTCCTTGATCACGCCCTTTTCGACGAGCACGCCGCCAGGCGCGTCCGTCCCCGTCGCGGGATCCAGCAGGCGCGCATTGACAATCTGAAGGCTCATGCCCGGCCTCCTGCCAGCAGGTGCAGCACCGCCTCGCGCACCGCCACGCCCATCTCCACCTGCTGCGTGATCACGGAGCGTTCCCCATCGGCTATCGAACTCTCGATCTCGACGCCCCGGTTCATCGGCCCGGGGTGCATCACGATCGCATCCGCCTTCGCGAGCGCCAGCCGGTCCGCCGTCAGGCCGAAATAGCGGAAATACTCCCGCTGGCTCGGCAGAAAGCTGCCATTCATGCGCTCCAGCTGCAGGCGCAGCATCATCACCACATCCGCGCCCGGCAGCACGCGGTCAAAGTCCGTCCCCGCACTTTCCGCGCCCCAGGTGTCCATACCCGGAGGGATCAGCGTGCGTGGCCCGCACAGGTGCACGCGCGCGCCCATCAGGTGCAGCGCCATCGTCGTCGAGCGCGCCACACGGCTGTGCGCAATGTCGCCGCAGATCACCACCTTCAGGCCCTCGATGCGCCCCTTGGTGCGCCGGATGGTCAGAAGGTCCAGCAACGCCTGCGTCGGGTGCTCATGTGTGCCATCGCCCGCGTTCAGCACGGCGCAGTCCACTTTCCGCGACAACAGCTTCGCCCCGCCCGACGCCGAATGCCGGATCACCAGCGCGTCCGGCTTCATCGCGTTCAGCGTCATCGCCGTATCGATCAGCGTCTCGCCCTTCTTCACGCTCGAATTGCCGACCGGCATAGAGATCACATCCGCCCCCAGCCGCCGCGCCGCAATTTCAAAGCTCGACAGCGTCCGCGTGGAGTTTTCGAAGAACAGGTTCACCACCGTCTTGCCGGTCAGGATCGGCTCCGGCCTGCGGTTCGCGCGGGTGGCCTCGGCATAGGTGTCCGCCAGGTCCAATATGTGAGCAATATCAAGGGGGTGAAGGCCTTCAATTCCGAGCAGATGGTCGTGCCGGAAGGTGTAGTCTGCGTGCGCCGCTGCCATGAAGGCCCCTTCGATTTGCGGCGGTTTAGGCGCGATTCCGGTGGGGGGCAAGCCTTCAGGCCGCCCCCAGCGACAGGATCACCAACCACACCGCTGGCAGGGTCAGCGCCGCCAGCAGCGTCTGCGCCGCGATGAAATTTGCCGCCAGCGTCGTGTCCCCGCCCAGTTCCCGGGCCAGCACATAGGAGTTCGGCGCCGTCGGCGTCGCCGCGCAGATCAGCGCAATCGCCAGCGGCAAACCGCTGAGGCCAATTGCAAGGCCCACCGCCAGTGTCAAAGCCGGCAGCCCGAGCAGCCGCACGAGAGACCAGGTGAACGTCTTCAGCCCGGCCAGCTTCAGCGCGCCCAGATCCACGCCCGCGCCCGCGCTCAAAAGGCCCAGCGCAATCGCCGCATTCGCCAGCATCTTTAGCGTCTCGTCCGCGATCAGCGGCAGGCGCACATGGAAACTCGCAAGGCCGATCCCGATCAGGCAAGCATAGATCAGCGGATTGCGCGTCAACGCCAGCAGCGGACGCGGCTTTTCCCCGGGCGGGCGCTCGGCATGGCTCACCAGTGCGTACACGGAGATCACGTTCGCGAGCGGAATCATCGCCGCCGCCGCAAGACTGACCAGCGCCAGCCCGTCATCGCCAAACAGCAACCCGCCCAGCGACAGCCCGATGATCGTGTTCCAGCGCACGTTGGACTGGATGATCGTGCCCACCGCCGGCCGGCTCATCCCCGGCCAGAAGCTCGCCGTCAGCCCGAACGCCCCCAGCAGTCCCTGCGCCGCCATCAGCGCGCCCAGCATCAGCCACGGCGCGCCATCGAATTCCGCATTCGCCAGCGCCCGGACGATCAGGGCAGGCAGCAGTATGAGGAACGACAACCGGTCCAGCGCCCGGAACGCCTCGGCCGGCAACAGCCCCCGCCGCGCCAGGAACTGCCCCAGCCCCACAATCAGGATCACCGGCAACAGCGCCGTCAGGAACGCGCTCAACGCCCGGCCTCCAGACGCTCCAGGGCAGACCTCAGGATCATCGCCGCCGCCATCGCATCAATCCGGTCGGACCGCCTCTGCTCGGTGAACGACATTTCGCGCATCATCTCGTCAGCGGCCACGGTTGAATACCGCTCATCCTGAAACGCCACGGGAATGTCGCGCGCCTTCAGCAGGTTCGACACCAGCGTGCGCACGGACTGCACGCGCGGCCCCTGGCCGCCGTCCACGTTCAGCGGCAGCCCCACGACGAGCCCGGCGCCCTTGCGCTCGTCATACACGTCGAAAAACCGCGCCAGCGCCGGCGCCAGCTTCAGCTTGGGGATCGTCTCCACCGGGCTGCACAGGATGCGGCTGAGGTCGGTCGCCGCCACGCCAAGCGTCTTCGTGCCCGGATCGAGGCCGATCAGCACGCCCTTCGCAGGCAGGTCAAACAGGTCAACAACAGGCATCCGGGGGCACATACGACCTTGAAGCCGCTTTGCCTATGGCGTAATCCGGCCCCTCAACCGGAGCCCCGACCATGACCGTCACCCGCGACGACGTCCGCAAAGTTGCCCGCCTGTCCCGCATCGCGGTGCCGGAAGAGCGCCTCGACGAACTCGCCGGCGAACTGAACGGAATCCTCGGCTGGATCGACCAGCTGAACGAAGTCGATGTCGAGGGCGTCGAGCCTCTCACCTCTGTGGTCGAGACAAAGCTGCCGATGCGCGAGGACGTCGTTACCGACGGCAACATTCAGGACCAGGTCCTCGCCAACGCCCCGCGCACCGAGCATGGCTTCTTCGTCGTGCCCAAGGCCGTCGAATAGCGCGCCTTACAATCTGCCGCGAACCACCCTACCTCTGAGGCAAGGGCCTATTCCGGCCCCGGTCTCTGAAAGAGCGCAGTCATGGCCAAGGGTCAGAAGAAGTCCAACAAGGAAGTCCGCAAACCGAAGGCCGACAAGGTCAAACCAAAACTCGGCGCCCCCGTCGCCAAACCCGGCGACCTCAAAGGCATGGAACACCTGAAGCGCTAGATCGCAGACGCACCATCAAGCGCCATGCGATCGAGGCAAGTTGGTCAAATGATGCCGGCCGTAACCCTCAGGAATGTTGCCGGAATTGATGTCACTCCCGGATCCGCCGCAACATTCTGATCCCTGAAAAGGGTCTCCAGCTCGGCAAGCAGGTCCCCCGCGCGGCCACTACTCTCTGCTGCCGCGAACGCATTCATTGTCGGCCCGTAATAGTTCTGGAACGCCCCCAGCAACCGGGATGGCGGGGCGTCCATGTTGAACGTGTAGGTCTCCCTGGAAAAAGAGATATTCCGGCGCGGGATGCCTGCGCTTTCAAAGCGCGCGATGACGTTTTCCTCGACGCCCCAGGTCATTGGGCTCACGAAGCCGTCCGGAGGAGGCGGTGAGTAAGCGGAGCTGATTTTCAGTATCTGCGCAACGAGCGTCGGATCACCCGGGATCCAGTTGCCCATCACGACCCGCCCGCCCGGTTTCGTCACCCGGACCATCTCTTTGGCCACATCAAGCGGTCTGGGCGCGAACATGGCGCCGAAGATGCTGACGACAAGATCGAATGTATCGTTGCCAAGATCTTCGAGGTTCGAGGCGTCGCCTTGCTGGAACCTGCAATTGGTCAGCGAGTATTGTGCGGCGCGCTGGTTGCCTGCGGATACGAGGTTGGCGGCAATATCAACGCCCAGAACATCGGCTCTAAGTCTTGCAGCAGGGATCGCCGTCGTTCCGTCGCCGCATCCCAGGTCCAGAACCTTCAACCCCGGCGTGATGCCCAGGGTCTCGACAAGCGACTGCCCGCTTTCCCGCATGCATTCTGCAATTCGCGTGAAATCGCCTTTTTCCCAAAGTGCCTTGTTGGCGTTCATCGACTGTCCCTTTCCGAACATTTTGCTGAGCACGTCCGAACGTGGGCGGCGGCCTGACGGACGCACGCGTCGTGGACATCAATTGGTTTCCTGCTTCCCGGTTGCTTCCCGGGGCGGCTGGGAACGAGGTGACAGACCTAGCGCACACGAAACCAGACAGCTTGTAGATGGTCTGGAGATTGTGTGGAGATTGCCGGGTTTTCGGCTAAGGCTGCCTCTGATGATCTATCGCTTTGCCGAATTCGAGCTCGACACGGGCCGCTTTGAGCTGCGCTCGAACGGTGTGGTGCGGGCGGTAGAACCTCAGGTATTTGCGCTCTTGTCGGTGCTGATCGAAAACCGCAGCCGCGTGGTGACCAGGGACGAACTCATCGAGAAGGTCTGGAATGGCCGGATCGTATCGGACTCGGCGATCTCGAGCCGGGTGAAGTCGGCCCGTCAATCGATTGGCGACGATGGCCGCGCGCAGGGCCTGATCCGAACCGTCCATGGGATAGGTTTCTCTTTCGTGGGCGAAGTCGCCGCTTTCCCGGCGGCCTCATTCGCAGGCGCCGGATCGTCGGCCGCAGAAGAGCCAGTCCGTACCTCGCGGCCGAGTATCGCGGTTATTCCATTCGACCTTGTTGGAGCGACCGAGCCAGGTTTCCCGATCGCCGATGCCTTGCCGCATGATCTCATCACCGACCTTTCCCGTCTTCACTGGCTGTCGGTGATCGCACGGGGCTCGTCGTTCCGTTTCAGAGGCGCAGACGTGAACCTGGACGAGGTGCGCAACAAGCTGGGCGTTGAGTATTGTCTGACCGGCACGGTCGAAATCTCCGGCAAGGTGATGTCGGTTTCGGTAGAGCTCAGCGAAACGCGCAGTCAGCGCGTCGTTTGGGGCGATCGGTATCGCGGCAACATCGACAGCGTTCATGAGATACGCGACCAGATTGTGAAGGCCGTAACGAGCGCCGTCGAAGTCAGGATTCCATCAAACGAGGCACAGCGGGCCCTTCTGGGTTCACCGGAAAATCTGGATGCCTGGGGAATTTATCACCTTGGCATCCATCACATGTATCGCTTCAACAAGTCCGATAACGAAGTCGCCACCGGTTTTTTCAAACGCGCGATCGCGATGGAGCCGGGCTTTGCCCGCGCCTATGCCGGCCTTTCCTTCACGCACTTTCAGAGCAGTTTCCTGCGCTACGAGGACCAAACCGACGCGCAAAGCCTGGCTCAGCACTATGCATCCCAATGCATCGAGCGCGATCCACTTGATCCATTCGGACATTTTACAATGGGGCGAGCGTACTGGTTGCGCGGCGATCTCGAGGCGAGTGTCCCCTGGCTGGAGCGCGCCACGGCCCTCAATCCGAATTATGCACAGGCGAAGTATTCAACAGGCTGGGCGCAGGCGCTGCTCGGCAGCGCCGAAACCAGCCAGGCCAATATCTCGGCCGCACTTGTCTTGAGCCCCTTGGATCCGTTGGTCTATGGCATGCTGGGAGTAAGAGCCCTGTCCTACATAGTGCTTGAGGACACGGCGCAGGCCGCTGCCTGGGCCGAGCGGGCGGCAAACTCACCGGGCGCTCACGCACTCATCGAAATGATTGCGGCTGCAGCGCATGCTCTGAATGGTGACGAGGTCCGGGCACACGCCTGGGCATCGTCCGTGCACGCCCGGGCGTCACACCTGGACAAGACAGACTTTATTCGAGCCTTTCCATTTCGCGATGAGCCCACGAAGCAGCGTATCTTGAGCGTGCTCGAAAAGCTTGGGATGTAGCAGCGGCCGGCGAAAAGGCAGTGTCGAATGGGCCAATCTCTGGCGTCACCGGTCGGCCCCTCGGCCACCGGCCCAAGTCCATCCGCCCACGGTGCTACTCCGCCGGCAGCAGGCCTGCCGCCATCATCCGTTCCATGATGATCGGCAACAGGTTCTCCGGAATCTCGCCCGGCGCCGGCTGGCACGTGAAGGCGCGCGATTCCGACAGCACATGGTCGCCCTGGCGGATGATGAAGCCCTCATAGCCCTTCGCCGTCACCTGCTTGCAGATCTCGGTATAGGTGTTCAGCCCGCCCGCATATGGCATGAACATGCGCGGCTTGCCCGGCACGTTGGCGCCCATGTACCAGCTGTTGGCCTGCGGCAGCATCGTCGGCGTCACCGCCTCGGTCGCATGCCGGCACCAGGCCGCCTCGGCTTCCGGCGAAGCCTCGATGCTCGTCTGCTGGCGCTGTTTCAGCGCCACGAGGCAATCGGCGATCCATTCGACATGCTGCTCGATGGAATTGATCATGTTGGTCAGCACCGACGGGCTGCCGGGCCCGGTGATCGTGAAGAGGTTCGGAAAGCCTGCCACCATCAGCCCGAGATAGGTGCGCGGCCCTTCGGCCCAGTGATCCTTGATGCGCCGTCCGCCGACGCCCCGCAGATCGATCCGGTCGATGGCGCCCGTCATCGCGTCAAAGCCGGTGGCCAGCACCACAGCATCGAACGCATACGTCTTCGCCGACGTTTCGATGCCGTGCGCATTGAAGCCCACGAGTGGCTCGGCGCGCAGGTTGACCAGCTCGACATTCGGCCGGTTGAACGTCGCGTAGTATCCTGTGTCGACGCAGGGCCGCTTGGTGCCGAAGGGGTGATCCTTCGGCGTCAGCAGGTCCGCCACCGCGGGGTCGGCGACCTGCTCGCGGATCTTCTCGGCAATGAACGCCTGCACGATGCGGTTGGCTTCGGGGTCGACGGCCGTGTCGGCAAACGCGCCGAGGATGCGGAACCCGCCCCAGGCCCAGCGCCGCTCCAGCTCGGCGCGGATGTCCTCCGGCGCGGTTGCGGTCGCCATCGCTTCGGAGGCCTCGTTCTGGAAGCCGCCAACCGTATCGCGCGAGGCCGCGCGGTAGGCGCGCGGGTCCTTCGCCCAGGCCTCGAAGTCTTCCTTCGGGATCGGCCCGTTATGCGCCGGCATCGAATAGTTCGGCGTGCGCTGGAACACGGTGAGATGCTCCGCCTGCTGCGCAATGATGGGGATCGACTGGATCGCGGACGATCCCGTGCCGATGATGCCCACGCGCTTGCCCGAGAAGTCCACGCCCTCATGCGGCCAGCGCGAGGTGCGGTAGACATCACCCGTGTACGTGTCGAGGCCGGGGAAGGTCACGTCTGTCGGAATGGACAGACACCCCGTCGCGAGGATCAGGTGACGGCAGACCGTCGCTCCGCCCACATCCGTCTCGACCTTCCAGACCTGCGCCGCCTCATCCCAGTGCGCTGCCGTCACGCGCGTGTTGAACCGGATGTCGCGCTTCAGGTCGTACCGCTCGGCCACATGCTCGGCATAGTTCAGCAGCTCCGGTTGCGGCGCGTACCGCTCGGACCAGCGCCATTCCTTCTCCAGCTCCTCATCGAAGCCGAAACTGTATTCCAGGCTCTGGATGTCCACGCGCGCGCCCGGATACCTGTTCCAGTACCAGGTGCCGCCCACGCCGCTGCCCGCTTCCACCACGCTCGCGTGAAAGCCCAGCCCGCGCAGCTTGTGCAGCATGTACATGCCGGCGAAGCCCGCCCCCACGATCAGGGCATCGATGGGTTGTTCAGTCGAAACGGCCATGGCGGTGTCCTCATCGCTGCTGGGGCTTCAGCGCAATACAGCGCAAATCTTCGCTGCGATAAAGCCTGCCGCAAGGACCACCGGTGCGGATTGATCGGTTCCTCTGTCTGCGTCGCCCTGACGGTCTGCCAAATCGCTTGACGGGCGGCTCGCGATGGCGACGGATGGGAGGCGCGACGGCGACCCATAAAAAACGCCGCGGGAGGACACACCATGGCGGCTCACACGGGCGGCGGGCTGGCGGATGACGCGCCGGCAAAGACGGGCGCATGGGGCCTGCTCATCCTGCTGACGGTCATCAACGTGTTGAACTTCGTTGATCGCCAATTGCTGCCGAGTTTCGCCAACTTCATCAAACCCGACCTCGGCCTCACCGACACGCAGTTCGGCCTGCTCACCGGCCTTTTCTTCATAATCTTCTACGCGGTCGCCGGCCTGTTCATGGGCGTGCTCGCCGACACCACCCACCGGGGCCGCCTGATTGCCGTCGCCATTGCCGTCTGGAGCCTGCTCACCGCCGCTTCGGGCCTCGCCAGGAACTTCGTCTCGATGGCGATCCCGCGCGGCCTGATCGGCGTCGGAGAATCAGCCCTTACGCCGACCGCGATGAGCCTGCTCGCCGACCGGTTCAAGCCGAGCCAGCTGGGCCTCGCGGCCGGCATCTATTACCTCGGCGTGCCGGTGGGCGCAGGCGCGAGCCTGTTGATCGCAGGCTATCTCGGCCCGGCGATCGGCTGGCGAAACTGCTTCTTCCTGCTGGGTTTCGGCGGCCTCGTGCTCGCCGGGTTGATGCTGTTTGTGCGCGATCCGCGGCCGGTCCGGCAAAAGCATGAAAAGGGTCCGAGCTTCGCCTCTCAGCTCGCCGCGCTCGGCGGCGCGCTGGCGCGCACACCCTCGCTGGTCGCCATCATGGTCGGCGGCGTCTCGCTGCATTTTGCCGTCGGCGCCGCTGCCTTCGACCAGCTCTGGTTCGTCTCCGAACGCGGCTTCGAGCGCGCCGAGATCGCCCAGATCACGGGCTTCATCACCGTGGTGGGCGGCATCGCCGGCAACCTGTTCGGCGGCTTCGTCGGCGACTGGTGGCAGAAGCGGTTCAGCTCCGGCCGCCCCATGCTGCTCTTCTGGATGATGCTGGTGCTGACCCCGCTGCTGATTGCCTACCGGATCGTCCCGCCGGACTCCCCGTTCTTCCTTTTGGGCGTCGGAGTCGGCATCTTCTCGCTGGCGGCCTTCTACGGTCCCACCTTCGCCTGCGTTCAGGAACTCGCGCCCGGCAAGGCGCGCGCCACCGTGACGGCATTCTACATCCTCTGCCTCAATGTCGTCGGCGTTGGCGTGTGCATCACCGGCATGGGCATTGTCGCCGACATCCTGCGCGCGCAAGGGGCCGCGCAGCCTTACTCCCTCGGCCTGCTGATCTTCACGATCCTCTCCACCATCGCCCTGCCAGCCTTCTTCCTCGCCGGCCGCTGGTTCAAACGCGACCGCGACCGGCTGCCGGCGTGAGGTTTTCGGAAGTGCGTGCCGTCATCGGTTTATGAATCAAGTTGTCAGATGCATGGAATGGCGGGAAATCGCTCAAAACGGTCACAGGCCGCATGTGGTGCAACGGCCGAATGCTGCAGAAAGCCCGGCTTAGATGCGGGACCGATCGGGGCTCCTGTCACTCGTCGCTGCGCTGGAAATGTGCGGCACGAGCGACGGGCGCGGAACCGGTCTATTCTGGAAAGGCTTCGCCGTTCAGATGAGTCGTATGGTGGCGCTTCAATGCCGCCTTTCGACGCCTTGACGAGTTGGGCCGGAAGATCAGCTGGGCAAGCGGATCGCGAGCACGACGCCAGGTTCGCTGAGGCCTTCGCTCAACCCCCCGGTACCGAGAATGATCAAGGTCCGTTCGTCGCCTTCGCCCCGGAGGGCGACAGACGTGTTGCCCTTGAGCCGTGCGTCGTCCGTCAGCGTCTCAATCGTGCCGTCCCCCGCGATTTTGACGACACGGTCCGAGTGTGTGCTGGCGATGTAGCCGCCTTCCGGCAGGACCAGGAAATCGTCCGTGCCCGGCAAGTCTGCGATCACAGGGGTCAGCGGACCCACGGCCGCGCCGTCGTCGCCGATTCCCAGACGGTAAATGGTGCGGGTTGCGGAGCTCGAGACGAGCAGGGCGCCGTCTTCGAGCTTCAGGCCGTTTGCGCCCGGCGAGAAGGAAGGCTCTGTCTGCGGCGCGAGCAGTGGATCAGCGTACCACGTGCCAACGGTGCCAGCGGCCGGATCGTAGGCGAGGATCTGTGCCTGCGCGCTGTCGGCGATCAGAATCTTGTCTCCGGCCGGATTGGCGACCATGCCGTTGAGAAAGCCGGCCTCGGGAACGGCCAATGAGCTCAGGACCTCTCCAGTTGCGGAGAGGGTCAGCAATTGGCCCGACCCGATGAACGAGGGGCCCGCCGTGAACGCAATGGCGTGCGCGGAGACGAGAAAGGTCTCACCCTGCCGGATGAGGCTTACCGGGTGAACGTCCAGATTGGCCAGAACCGAGACCGCACCATCTGGTGCGATCCGATGCAGGCTCTTGCCTGTATAGTTCGTAAAGATGATCGATCCATCGTCCTCCACGATGAGGTTCTCAAGGAAGGCGGGTGCATCGAAGCTTGCGAGCACGGCAGGCACGGCGGCTGCCACTTCCGGAGGGGGCGTTTCGACTGGTGCGGCAGGCGCGGACGCGGGCGTACAGGCGACTAGGAAGCCGGCGGAGAGCAGGACAAAAGGAATGCGCATCGTAACTCCTTGTACGGTCTATTCGGCTTGGAAGCCGTTGGTGATGTGGGAATTGTCGCAGTAAGGCTTGGTGCTGGATCCGCCGCACCGGCAAAGGCGGACGCCGGTGACCCGGTCAATTGTGCGGCCTGTGCCTGCACACATTTCGAGCGGGCCTCGAACCTGCAGGGGGCCATTCGGCAGCGGGGTAATCGACAGGGGGCCGCCGCGTAGGGATAGTGGATCGGAAGCCTGGGTCGCGGGCTCTCCGGTCGCTGCGAAGCCGTCGTCGTTATGGCTGCCATCGCAGAACGGCTTGTTCTTCGATGCGCCGCAGCGGCAAAGCGTGACGCGGGTCATGGCGCCGCGTCCCGCTAGGTCAATGTCGGCATGCACCGCATACGGACCGTTTTCACGCACGCGCATCAGGTTGACGGCCGGCGGGCTTTCGTCCGGAACGCCGTCCTTGCGCTGGTAGCGAATGGCGCCGGACGGGCAGGCGTGAGCGACCTCGACGAGGGCTTCGACGGCCATTGCGTCCGGGTCAATCCACGGCCCCTCGACATTGGCCTTGAAGACCTGCGGCAGGCCGGTCACGCAAAAGCGCGCATGGATGCAGCGTTTGCCTTCAAACAAGAGGGTGAGCTTTTCGCCTTCGATCATCTCGACGCCGTCACGCAAGACCGGGGTCGGCGGCGGACGTGCAGAAGGCGGCTGGGCGGCGGGCCGTTCAGGCGCGGTGGGCTGGGCGAGCCACGCCGCCGTCTGGGCCGAAAATGAAGCCGACAGGCCCTCAAGCTTTTGCGATGCCGTCGCGAGGCGGGGGTCCCATGACGCCAACAGCCGGGCCGATGCGGCCAGATCAGCCAGCCTTTCCGTCAGCATGCGCCACTCGGCCGGGCCCTGGGGCAACGGCGCGAGAGATCGAAGGGTTGCGAAGCTGAGACCGGCATTGCAGCTCGGGTCCGCGTCCCGTGCAGGCAGGCGGGTTGCGAACTCGGCGACGGGCGTCATCGCCTGCATCAGTTGAATGGCCGCATCGAACAGAAGGGCGCGTTCGGCCTCGGCACCGCTCCGGCCGAAGGCCTGGATCAGCAGCCGCAGCATGTGCGCATACAAGGCGTTGCCGAGATCGACGACGGTGGCCGCCTTGTCGGCCTCGATCCAGACTTTGCCTTCGGGCGTCGGCGGACGGCGCATGACGGGATTGTTGGCCGCCGGCCAGGCCGGCACGAAACCGGGGTCTTCAGCCAGCAGGGCGTCATACTCTGCGCGCATGCCGCGAAACCGGGCATAATGGCTCGTGGCGTCATCGGTTCGCGCCCCTTCGCCCTGTTCGACGATCGAGTGGACGGCCTGATGCGCAGTCTTCAGGCACACAACCTTGACGGCGCCGGGCAAGCCGGCGAGTCCGGCATCAATCTGGCCTGCCGCGCCGCCGATGAACAGGTTGTCTTCGCCGAGTTCGCTGGCAAGGGAGTCGAGATCGGCATCAATCTGGCTGTAAAGGACCCCGACGGTCGGATAGTCGACGGCATGCGGCATCAGCCGTTTGAGGTCATTCGCGGCCCCGCGCTGATACTGCTGCAGCGGCCGGAACCCGTTACCCATCGGTTCCTCGACCCCGTCGGGACGTTCCAGCCAGACAAAGTGTTGCAGCGTATCCCGATTGAACGGTGACAACCGGACCTGCATGTCGGCGGGAAGGCTGCCGGGCGGAATCGGAAAGTTCATGCGGCCGAAATGCGCAGCGCCGCCAACCGCCATCAACAGGTTCGAAACGAGCAGGAGATGCAGCATTTCTTCGCGCGCAACGGTGAATATTTCACCTTGCCACCGGCGGATCGCGGCGGCCTGGACGGGCGTGAGCGTGGGGTCGTCTGCGTCTTTCAGGCTGAACGCCGCATACAGATAGACACACATCAGATTGTGTTCGACTTCCGCCGCTTCACTCAGCCGGGAGATCAACTCTTCTCGCGTGGCAGCCGGACGCGTCATGACTTGGTTCCTTGATTTCCGCTGAAGATGATTTCCGGCTGGCGGGCATCCGGCGCCTGAGTATGCAAGGACCAGTATTCGTCGGCAATGCGATCAGGATCGAACGCGGTTCCCGGCGCGACGACGCCGGCGATTGTAACCTGGCCGGCGTGAATGTTGTCCGGCTTCAGGGCTTCGAAAAGCGCCAGTCCCAATCCCCGCAGGGCTGACTTGCCAGCAACGAGCGACAATACTCGCGTTCCATATGCGGGCTGCAATGCCAGACCGCCGCCCGTGAACAGGATCGATCCACCGCCGCGTTTCTTCATCGCCGGGTACACAGCGCGGACACAGGCGTAGGCCCCGGTTACGCAGAGCGCGAGGTCATTGTGAAACGATGTGGCCGGCATGGAGAGCGGGGCACCGTCGTTCCAGGCGGCGCCATTGTAGACGAGCACATCTGCGTCGCCCTCGGTTTGCGTGATCGTTTCGAACGTCGCCTCGATGCGCGCATCGTCCGAAAGATCGCACGCATAAGCCACCGCGGAGCGTCCCATGGACTCGATGTCGCGAACGAGTGGATCCAACGCCTCCGCCCGGCGGCTGATGAGCGCCAGATCAAACCCTTCCCGCGCAAACCGGCGGGCAATTGCCGCCCCCATTCCCGGACCGGCCGCAGCCACAATACAAAGTTTGGTCATGTGGCCCCTCAATACCGAAGCGTTGTCTGAAAGGAACCGAACGTCTGGGCCTGTCCACCCGCATCACTGAGCGCCGGACCGGGCTCGATCTGCACCGCGCTCACTGACAGCTCCCAATGCTGGGACGGACGCCACTGCGCCCGTACATACATCTGCGTTGCCGCATAGGCGCCGCCGCTAGTGACGGCAGGCGTCAACGGGAGAGCGGGGGGAGCATAAACGGCGTCGCCTTGCCGGAATCTCCACACGAATTCAGCCCCTCCCGTCAACGTGACATCCTTATGCGGAGTGATCGTGACAAACGGATGCACGTCGATGACGTTCCGGGGGGCAATGGCGGCGGCGTCTGACAGGTAAGACAAGTTCGGAAAGCCGAGGTCGAACGTGCCCAGAGTCGTGTCGGCCGCATTGCCGTCGCCGCTTGCTGCATCAAGCCGGATCGCAGCACGAGGCTTCCCGGGCAAGTCGAACGCCCGGCTGAATTCGGACGCAATGCCAAAGGCTTCGATATCCAGCGTCCGGACCGGTGTTTCGAGCGATCCGAATTGGACGCCAGTCTGCACGTCCCATCGCCAGGATGCGGCCGATCCGGCGTTCCGGATGGCCAATGTGTGGCGCTCTTCATGTCCGGTGCCCGACGTGAAGCGCGCGTTCTCGTCTTCGCGCCCGAAGTAAACCAGAGACCAGCCGTCCCGCGTGGCGGAGATGCCCCAGGCAAAGTCGTCCGGATTCGGATCGTCGTCGAAACTGTCATCGAAGTTGCGGGTCGGCGCAGCTGCAAAGGCGAGGATCGCAGTGTCCGACAATTTGCCATCAACCCGGATACCATCCAGCGTCCGGCGCAGATTGGTACCGTCTCGGAGGCTCACAAACCGGCCGAAGGGAAGCTCCTGCCGGCCCAGGCGGACCCGCAAGTTGTCTGAACCAAGATCGACGAAGGCCTGCGTCAGATCGAGACCACTTTCATCGACGGATCGGGCGGCGGGTTTCCGTCCGTCCTCTGCAAATGCTCCCAACTGCACGAAAATGCGGGCATCGCTTCCGAGGTGGACGTCGGCGTGCCCAAGCAGCCTCAGATTGTTCGATACAAAATCCTCGGCGCCGAACTTTCCGAACAAGGGATTTTCGTACGCCTCGACGCGGTAGCGCGCCTCACTTCCGAAACTGACATAGTTCTCGCCCGAGCCAAGGCCGACATACTTGAACTTCGGAGCCGTCTGCGACAGCGCCGGATCCTTGAGAAAAGAATAATCTTCGTCCCACCTCAGCGGCTTGATCTGGTAAAGGCTTGCCGTCTGGGCTGCAGCCGGCGCTTGCGCGAAGAATAGGACGGCAGCCAGGCTCGCGGCAAAGCGCATGTCACTTCTCTGCCACGCGTGAGAAACGCTGCTCGACGAAGAGATACTCCTGCTTTCCCGGATAGCGGACGAATATCCGTTCGACGTTGAAATTTGCGTCCCGGATCTCGAACTCGAAGCGAAGATCGCGTTTGCGGCCGGTCGGCTCTGGTTGCATGCCGGCTTCGGTGCTTTCGCCATAGAGGGAGAAGCGTTCTGCGGTTTCATCGCCGCGTCCAAAGTATACCATTTGCCCCGGCTCGAAGCTGTCGGCGGTGACGAGTTCGAACCGCTGATCCAGCGCATTGTAGCCGAGTGTGCCTTCGCGCACCGGCACGCCGTCAGCACCCCGGAGCTCTTCGCGCAGATAACGCCCGCCCAGGGTCAACGTCCGCGTGGCGGACAGGCCGTCCGTGGACCACGCAAGTTGGGCCGGTCCAGCATAGACGTCCATCGCCACAGCCCATTCGCCGAGCAACGGATCCAGCAATGCATGTTTCTCGCCGCGCATGGCCAGTCTTTCGCTGGCGGGCAAGTCTTCGGCGTGAGCGCACGCGACTGCAATCGCTGAGATCAGGCTTGCAGCAAGGATGTTCAAAAACCGCATCATTGGTTCCTCATTGTTGTGTTGAATGATCGTGTTGCGGAAAACACAGCCCAGCCAAGGCCGGCCGCTCGCCCTTGACATGCTCGGCGCGTCTGGCAATTCGCACCTGCGTGAATGAAGTTTTCCGCAAGAACTCTACGTGATTTTCAGCTGACCGAAGCTCTGCCGTGATGCTTTCAGCGACATCCTTCAATAATCCGTGATCGGAATGATCAAAAGAGCAATCGCTGGTCGCTCCCCCACTTCGCCCATTCTTTCGGCCATCGGTTCGTGGCGTTGCGCATCGCCGGAAGCTCTCGCAGGAAAAGCGGCGTGCGACCGCATGGCCAATGTCCGGTCCGGCGCCGGCGACGAAGAGCAGAGAAGAAGGCACGAGCTGATCCTGTGTGTATTGGGCGCGTCTGATTACTCAGGGACTGACGATGACGGGTTGCCGATGCTTTTCAGACGTATGGTGCCGGGCGCTTCGCCTTTCAGGCGGCTGACCATCCGGCTCATGTGCGCTTGATGGGCAAAGCCGCAGCGCATTGCGATGTCAGAAAGGCTTAGATCTGTCGTACAGAGCAACTCTACTGCACGGTCAACCCGCATACGGAGCACATACTGATGGAAGGGAAGACCGGTCGCTTCCTTGAACGTTGCGCTGAAAGTCCGCCGCGAAATGCCGAGGTTATCCGCAAAGGCGTCGGCGGAAACGGGATGTTCGAGCTGCTGCGCGACCGACTTTATGACCCGGTCAATTGCGCCTCGTGAGACAACGCCGCGTTGATCGGCGGCGCTTGCTGTCCGGACCAGCCGCAGGCACTCGGCGAGAATGATGACCACGAAAGACTGACGCAGACTGGGCAAACCCGCCGAAAGCGATTCGAGGCGGTCAAACAATATCGCGATCAACGGGCTGCGCACCGGGCGGCGTGACAGCAAGGCGAGTTCGTCCAGATTTCCGCCTCCGGCTTCCCGCAGCCATCCAGCAGCAACAAGCGGATCGATGGCCAGGATTGAGACTTCACGATTGTCAACAATGCTAAATCGGGTAGCGCGATCCGGGAGCGACAGCATCATGTCTCCCGGCCGCGTGAACACGTGTCGCCCCCCGGCGCCGAGATCAATATTGGCTTGCGAGGAGCCTCTTCTGACAACGCGTAGTTCTAGCCGGCCTGATGGCGGGTGAGCATAGTCTCCCTTCATGAATCGATGGCGTGTGATCGAAAAGCCCATCTCATTTGGAAACGCATCAGCTGTCGGAATCATGTCTCGAATGTAGTCGAAAAAACCGGAAAGTCAGTGCCGCCAGATTGGACACTGCCAGAATGTGCAATTGCGCCAGAGCGGGGTCGCGAGGTGGAAAGCCTCCAACATTGAGGATTTCGCGGCCGGCTGATGCACTTCACTTCTTTCATCCCAATGGTGGGTGAAGGGCGCGGCTGGAGTTCGCCGATAACGGACTCGGACTATCAATCGACGATCGTCCATCGATGGCTTTCAAGTCAGCGGCCTCAAGGGTCGCATCGCCGGTCTTGTGGCCACAACGTCAGCACTTCCTGAGCGGATTTGACCATGGCCACGGTTGCTTGTGCGAAGCGCATGACTTGCACCATATCGCCCGTCACCTTGAGACGCCGCGTAGCCAGAGCCGTCGTCGGATGCATTGAGCCCTCGCAAAGTTTCCGCCACATGGCGGTCCGTGCACTAAACACGAACGGGGCCTCACGACTGTTGGCATCCTCCGTTTCGGTCCACGCTGCCACGCCACGGCACTTTCCTTCATGGATGTCGAGCCAGACGAATCGTTCGGTGTCTGTGTCGTGGAACAGGATGGCACCTTGCCAATTCGCAGCCAGCCGCGCGTAGTCTTCGTTGACGTTGATGCGGTCCATCAGGGCGCCGCCCCATGCGAGGGTCGCAAAGACCTTCCCCGGTACCGGTGTGTTGCTTTCGGTCATGCGTAGGAAGCATCAAGGTTCAGATCCGCGCCATACGCTTCGATCCAGTCGAGCGTGTCGGCAGCGTCTGCCAGACCAAGATCATACAGATCTGTCATCAGAAAAATCTGCGGCCCATTGAAAAACCACTGGGCATCGACCCCGAAGCGCAGAGGCGGTCGCCCGTCCTTTTCATAAGTCCCAGTTACAACCGCCGACAGGCAGTTCGGCTCATGTAGTCGTATCTTTCCGGCGCGCCATTCGCGGCGATCAAACTTCTGGTCGAAACCGGCGAGGGAGCGTTTGAACCCTTCGATCACCGCGTCACGGCCTTTCACCGCGCCGGCGTATGGCCCGCCCGCAACGACGTAGACACAGTCCTCGCTCAGGTGTTTTGCCGCTTCGGACCAATCGCCCGATTGAGCGGCTGATTCAAATGCAGTGATCCACGCTTTCCAGCTTTCATACAGCATAAATTCCCTCCTTGCCTTTAAGCCGCTCATGCATCACGGTCGCATAATCAATTCAATTACTAGAAGGTTATAATCCGACATGGAGTTCCGGACGCGTCTCGCCTCGCTTCGCCGTCGAGCACGCATGTCCCAGTTGGATCTGGCGAACGCGTCAACGGTCTCACAGCGGCACATCAGCTTTCTGGAAAGCGGGCGCGCGCTTCCCGGACCGGAGGTTGTCGCGAAGTTGAGCAAGGCTCTAGATCTAACCTTCTCAGACGCAAACCTTCTCCATGAAGCCTTGGGGTTTAAAGCTCCGCGTCCAGCTTTTGATTGGCATGACGCTGGGTTTTCGGCTTCTCGCGCTGCAATCGAAGCAATGTTGGCGAACCACGCCCCATTTCCTGCGATCGCGACCCTCCGATGCGGCACGATCCTTGTGGCCAATCAGGCCTACCAAACGCTGATAGTCTGGGCCTTCAATCACGCGACGTCGTTGCGTCCCCCGGAGAATGTCTTCAACAATCTCTTCGACCTCACGCTGCATCCGAAAGGGCTCGTGCAGTTCATGGACAATCCTGAGGAGATTATTCCGCATACGTTTCGACGTCTTCGGTCGGCGGCGGCTGCAAACCCTGCGGCAGCGGCGGTTTTGGGGAAAGTTGAACGGCGCAAGGCGCTTCAATCCTTCGCAGAACTTCAAGAAAGAGGCGAAAGCCTTCAAGCCAGCGTGCTCATAGAGCGCTATAAAGTAGGTATAGACGTGATCTCACTGGTTTCATTGGTGGCGAGTTTCGGCAGTCCGGAGGACGTGACAACGCAGGAAATTCAAATTGAACTGTTCCTTCCGGCGAGCGAAGAGACGAGGGCTTTCTTCGAAAAGGCACACTCTGCTTGAGGCCGAACGACGGAATGCCGCCACATTCCCGGCTCAAATGCGGGACCGATCGGGACTCAGGTCAGCGTGGATCTTGTGCGCCTGATTTCAGCGGACACTATAGGACCTTGTTGGACCAAAAGGCGGTGCGCAGGCATCGGAGCTAGTCGCGAGCGTTCACGCTTCAGGGGCAGCAGCTGTTAGAACTCTGCTACAAATCCAAAAGACAAAAGGCGTGGATTGCCGGCGAACAGGCCGTCCACTCGGCTGGAGATGTAGGCTTCGTCCGTGAGGTTCTCTACGGTCGCGAAGACGCGTAAATCGCTGCCCGGCAATCGAACATTGAGCGAAGCTCGCCAAAGTGTTCGGGCGGGGATCAGACCTGACAGCCCATCGGCGGATGGAATGCGCGTGTTGATCGCATTGGCAAACTGCTCGCCCAGATAATTCACGCCAATCTCGAGATCCGCGCCTTGAAGAATTCCCAACCGCAGAGCAACGTCGGCCATATGTTCCGGCGCATACGGAACGCGGTTGCCGCGCACACCGCTCGCACCGAGGTCAACGTCCGACTCCAAGCGCGCGGTCGCCAGATAGCTGTAGGCGCCCAGAAGCTTGACCGGGCCGAGCGTCCAGTCGCTGGACAATTCCAGACCCTGATGGAGCGCCTCGCCCGCGTTGACGAAACTGCCGCTGCGCCCGCCGACGAGAGCGCCCTCGACGATGATGTCTTCGAGCCGCATATCGAACAGCGTTGCTTCAAGGCGGCTGTCATTGGACGGCCTTAGACGAACACCGATTTCCGTTTCGGTACTCGTTTCGGATTTTACCCGCTTGAAAGGCGCGTTCGGGTCGAAGTCCCGGTCGGGCCGCGGCGGAGCGAACCCACGATGCACACCCGCGAAAACGGAGAGCTGATCGCTCGGTGCCCAGACGAGCCCGGCGCCCGGGAGCCAGATTGTTTCCTCAAGTTTCGCCGTGAGTCCGGTCGTGACGAAGTTGGCGGCCAGGGACGTGTTTGTCGTTTCGACCTGCTCAACGCGGATGCCCGGCGTCAATGTCAGGTCACCTCGTGTCCAAGCGGCAGTCAAGAAGCCCGAATAGGCGTTCGTCCGGATCTGGTTGTGATCGCGCAGCAAGGTGCCCGGCGTATCCTCGCGCGCGTCCGGCGTGAGGCCATTGTAGCGTTTGCGGTCTGTATCCTCGAAATGGGCCCTGGCCCCCGCATCGAGCACTATGTCGCCGCCCAGTGCTTCGGTTTGCCATTGAAGGCGGGAATCAACGCCTTTGATCTCGAATGTTCGAGGGCGCATCTTGTTGCCGCAAAGCGGTGCGAACACTTCGTAGTTGGTGCGCGCAGCGCCCGTGCACCCTGTCGCAGGATTGGCGATCATGGGATCGATTGACGTGTCTGCCTGCCTGTAAGACGCGCGAAACAGGTCGGTTGTGTAAACCTGTGTTGCAAGGTTGAAGTCTGTATCTGGCGCCCAGGTGTACGCGAGCTGGGCAGACTTTCGGTCAAGATCGAAATGGTCATCTTTGAATGGATTATAATAAGGCGAGGTATCAAAGCGCGCCTGGTTGAGACCGCCTTCGGTAAGGCCCGTCGACTCAACATAACTCCCAAGCTTCAGGTCCAGGGAGTGAGTTCCACCGAGATCGACTCGTGCACGTAGTACCGCGTCCGTTACGTCCGTATCGTGACCGTCGCGAATGCCGTCGACAGATTTCCGGGTCAGGAACATCCCCGCGCCATAGTTGTCATCGCCGCGGCCTAGCGCAAGATGGCTGGATGAGAAGCCGCGTTCGCCCGCTTCAAGGCGAAGCCGGGTAAGCGGACCGGCCGGCGCGGGTTGGGTCACGAAATTGATCATCCCGCCGACAGACTGCGGACCATAGGGAATTTGCCCCGACCCGCGCCGGAACTCGATGCGCTCAACGCGGTCGAGCGGTGGGTAGTAGTGCGCCGACGGATCGGCATAGGGCGCCGGCTGAATCGGAACCCCGTCCTCCATCAGAAGCGTGCGGCTGGACCGCCGCGGGTTGAGGCCGCGTACGGAAACATTCAGCTTGAGGCCAAGCGCGTCCTCCTCGACCACGGAGACGCCGGGCACCAACCGTAGCACTTCCTTCGCCGATTGAGGGTTCATCGCCTCAAGCCGGTCCTGGTCAACAATCGTCGCCGAACCCGGAAGCCGGCCGAGATCATCCGGCAAGATGCCCGTCACGACGATGACTGAGGACGAAGCACTGACCGCGCCGGTTGGGACGACGGTCGCAGGAGACGTCGGCAAAACTGCGTCGGCCGAAGCCGGCAAACCGAGGGAAGTGGCCAGTCCCAGACTGACGCCGAGTCGCAGGCCTGGCCACTTCATCATCATCAGTCCTCGGATTTGCGGCCAACCGAGAGTACGCGTTCTGCGTCTTCTTCCTCGTCTTCGTCCTCATCCACAAAGAACGGGCTGAAGACGGCCGAAACCGGCTCGGGGTAGGCCGTGTCCCAACCTTTTATCTCGTGCCAGGTGATGCGATTGAGCAATGCGGACGGCACCGCATCGGGCACATCCCAGCGCATGGAAGCGGAGGCGATGGCGCCTTCCTTGCGTGGGCCGCTGAGAGCTTCCAGTTGCGGATTGAGTTCGAGCAGGTCCTGTTTCGGCGTGATGGCCGAATAAGGTGTCAGGTCCGGTGTATCGGTAAAGCTTGCCCGCATGTCGTTGGCGATGAGGTCGAACAGCGACAGGGTCGGCAGGCCGAGTTGCAGCTCGATCGTCTTCAGGATGCTGGGGTTTGAATAGAAGGTCGAGTCGACCGCGCCGCGCTTGGCATAAGGGCTGATGACAAGGCCGACCGTTCGGTGACCGTCCACGTGATCCACGCCGTTCTGAGCGTCATCTTCGATCACGTAGATTGCCATCTTCGGCCAGAATTTCGACTTGCTCAGCGCCTCTACAACCATGCCGACGGCGAGGTCGTTATCTGCCACCATCGCCTTGGGCGATGTCATGCCGGGTGTGGTGCCGCTGGTATGGTCGGAGGGAAGCTGGAGGAGCGTGAGGTTCGGCATCTGACCTTTCGCCTCATATCCCTTTAGTTCATCAATGAAGCGCTGCGCGCGGACGACATCGGGTACGGCCATTGTGTAAGCCGGAAAGTCACGAACCAAGACGCTGTTGAGCGGTGGGATCGGCGAACGCGTGTCCCACAGGCCCTCGATCTTTTCGCCGGCCTTCCAGCGCTCCAGAAGCTCTACCCTTCCAGCCTGGTCCCAACCAAGGCGGGGGGCATACTCGCCAAAGACGGCTACGGATTTGTCTTGTGCGAGGGCTGCGTCCCAGATGAAACCGCGGGCCGAATAGGCGAGGGGATCCGTGCCGTCGAAGGGATAGGATCTGCCCTGGTAGCCGGGCCATAGCGTGTAGCTCGGCTCATTCGCCTGGGTCAGCCATTGGTGACCATTCGCACTGTTGCCGCCGGTGGCGTACATGTTGTCGAGCAAGACGTAGTCCATCGCCAGCTTGCGCTGGTTCGGGGCCACGTCTTCGCCGAACAGGACGAATTCCGGCTTTCCATTGCCGCGAGGCAGATCGCCGAACAGTTGGTCGTAGGTGCGGTTTTCCTTGATGATGTAGACCACGTGCTCGATGAGCGATGCTTCGCCGGCCCGTGACGGCACTGCGCGAGCTGGTGCGCGGCGATCAGCCGACACCGACGGGGCTCCGCTGAAGGACATGCGATTGTTTTCCGCAACTGCGGCTGTGTAGCTGGCCAGTTGAGCTTCGCCGGGCAGGTCGATCACGTGAACGGTGCCGCGGTTGGCATGAACATAGCGATGGTCCGGGCCGTCTACGGAGGATCCTGAGCCAACGCCAAGCATCGTGCCGACCAGCAATTTGCCGCGCGCTGCGTCGAGCGCGAGGGTGTTCGGATACCATCCGGAAGGGATGAGACCGAGCACCCGGCCGCGTTTGGCTTCCAGCACGGCGACTGCGTTCACACCGCCAAGCGCTACGTAGAGGCGCTGCGTCGCCGGATCGAAGACCAGCGCCGTCGGTGCGACGCCGTCGATTTTGGTCGCGAACGGGCGCAGCTCGAACGTGCGAACCACCTTGCCGCGTTTGAGATCGATCACCGACACGGAGTCGTCATTCGTGTTGGCGACGAACAGCCGCTGACCGCCGGGATCAAGCGCAAGCGCCGTGGGATGGCGGCCGACCTGGATTGTGGCCGTGACTTTACCGCTTGCGAGATCCACGACAGAAATCGTGCCTTGCTTTGCAACGCCCATCGCGTCGATCCGAACTTTGTCTGCGGTGGGTTCAAGACCGGTCGGTGCGCTGGCTTCGGTGCCAGCAGCCAATTGGCCACCCCAATTCGCGACGTAGGCGGTTGTCTTGTCGACCGCGACCGCGACGGGTGCGATTCCGACCGGGATCTTTTGAACCTCGCCCGTCGCAGTGCTCACGACCGCAAGCTGGTTGTTGAACAGGAGCGGCACCAGCACGTTGTCTCCAAACCATGCCGGTGTACCCACGGCATGTGAACCAAGCGCGTTGCCAACAGTCTTGATTCCGCTGGCATCGGCGATCTCCAGACGAACCTCGGAGGGTTGGCCGGCGATCTGAACGGCGTGGGTGACGGCCACCCGCGCACCGCTGGCGTCCATGGCGAGGCCCCGCACACCGCGGTCGCCCGGCAGGTCATGGTCGGCGATCACTCTGTTGTCGCTGGGGTCAAGAAGCATGAGACGTTTGCGGTTCAGCGCCCACACGTCGCCATCGTTTGAAAAGCCCACAGAATAGACGGAACTGTCGAACACGGTCTGCGCACCGGCAGGCGTGATGGCCTGGCGCGTGGTGACCACACCGGCGTCAGACACATTGCGTGTCGGCGCTGCGGTGGCTGCGGTCTGCGCGAACGAAGTCGGGATGAAGAGGCTAAAGGCCGCCGCGGCGACCAATACTGATCGGAGTTTCATGCTCTGGTTCCTTGATGGTGGGAGTGCGCCCGCGCGGCACGTGGCGGGCCGGAGACCCCCGGTTGAAGACATCGGTTGAAAAAGCGGTCAGTCGCCAAAGCGTTGTTGCCGTTAGTCCTCTTGGGAAACTTCGGGGCGCGCTCCTTTGTTTCTGGGCACGGGATCGCAAACCTCGAAGCCACGGCGCAGGTTGAGACCGCAAGCGGCTTCATGGAGAGCTTCCTTGTGACAACTTTGTTGAAAGGAGAGAATCAAAGGTCTTTGGTCCGCAGCGAGACGTCCGTGCGAACCGGCGAATCCTGGCGGCCGACGTCGTCGACAATCCGAAAATCTGCGCTGCAGATTTCGGATGTGAACGTGGTGCGCAGATAGCCGCGCTGCTGGCCGTTCAAATGTCGGACGTGAGGGTTTGCAGCACGCATCTGTTCCATGTCTCGGGCCCATGGACACCCGGAGGATATCGAGCTGCCGACCAATTCGTGGCCAATACGTTTGGAGCGGGTGTCGAATGGGTCCTGATGCAGCGTTGACGCCATGGCCGTGTGCCAATCACCCGTTAGAAACACAGGATTCGAAACGTCAGAGGCGAGCATGTCGAGCATATCCTGCCGAGCGCCGGGATAGCCGTCCCAGCTGTCAAGATTGACAATCGGCGCCTCCGCCGGAGCGTTGTAGCGATATGGCGTCATCCAAACTTGAGTCGCCATGACGTTGAACGGCGCTGCAGAGCCACGCAAAGTCTTCTTCAGCCAATTTTCCTGCTCCTTACCGAGCATCGTGCGGTCGGCCGCGAACGCCTCATCGCAGTAAGGCTTGCGGCCATCGCCGCACGGCTGATCACTCCGGAACTGTCGCGTATCCAACATGTGAACTTGCGCCGGTCCAAACCGGTAGGCGCCAAAAAGTTGAAGTCGCGCTTTCAATCCGTCGATGACGGGCGGTTTCTCGATTGGCATGTGTTCGTAATACGCCTGCAGCGCGGCGAGTTTGCGAACCATGAATTCGGCCTGGGTTTGTTTCTCGGGATCCTGGGGAACATTTGCGGCCCAGTTGTTGTCCACTTCGTGGTCGTCGAGACCGACGATCCAGGGCGCTGCGGCATGGGCGGCTTGGAGGTCAGGATCGGTGCGGTAGAGTGCGTGCCGATTTCGGTAGTCCCAAAGCGTTGTAATTTCGGCGCTATTGTGCAGGCGAACGGTTTCAAAGAGACGCCGCTCCCCACCCCCGACAGCTCGCATCTGAGCGCCTAGGGTGCCTGTGCCGCCCTCGTAGATGTAATCGCCCGTATGGATGACGCAGTCCGGCATCCATTCGGCAAGATCGCGATAAGCTGCATAGAAGCCTGCTTCATAGTGCTGGCAATAGGCGAGTGCGATCTTTGCTTCCGAAGCGTTTGGATCACTGGTCCGTGTACGCCCGATCGGGCTTTCATCACCTGAATACGCAAACCGGTACCAATACTCGCGTCCGGGTTCCAGGCCGCGTGCCACAAAGTGAACGGAATGGGCTTCGGCGGGCCGCGCCAGAACTATGTCATCGATGATGATGTTCGACATGTTCGCATCAAGTGCGACCCTTACTCGAACTTCGGCGGGCTCGTTTGCCATTCCGCCCCCGTTCAAAGGATCCGGTGCGAGGCGTGTCCACAAAACGACCTGGTTAGGGCGAGGTGAGCCGGATGCGACACCCAACGAAAAATAGCCGCCATTGGCTGCAGCCAGAGCCTTCTCTTCAAGAACGGACAGGCTCAGCAGTGCGCCTGAGGCTAAGATGAACGCGCGACGAGACAAGGTATGTTGCATCGGGACGAAACCCCTTCGGCTTGGCTTTTGGTTCGCTTGGATCTGAAAAATCCGGGCGGCGAGGAAGGATCGCCGCCCGGTATAGAGTTGCCGTGCGCTTAGAACGAATACTCGTACTGGATCCAGAAGGACTGGGGTTTTCCGTTCCATCCGTACGTCGTGTAGTTGGATGCGTTGTTCACACCCGTCTCGTTGCGTACGACCGAACGATTGAGCGACTGGAACGCGCCAGCAGCGCCGCGTTCGAAATACTCCTCGTTCAGCAGGTTCACGCCGCGTACCAGGATGCGGTGCTGCTTGTCCTCTCCGAGGAAATATTGAACCGAGCCGTTAAGGACGAAGTATTCGCCGAAGTTCTGATCGGGTATCGAGCGGTTGCCGTTCGCATCGACCAGTCGCGCGGCAGTGCCACCCGCGTAGGCATATTCCGGTCCCTGGAGGCGCGGGTTGAGCGCAAGGACCAAACGGTCCGTCGGCTCGTAGGTGACAAGGGCCGACAACGACCATTCCGGGCGTTCGCCGGACTGCCGAAGAGGTTCGCTGCCAGCGATACCCGGTACGACTGTTCCTGCGAGGGCAAGTCCCGTTCCTTCGCGGATCTGCGACAGGCCAAAAGTCGGGTTGGGCTCAAGCGAGTCCATCGCCGTGAAGGTCAAGTCGGCAGCCCATTTGTCGAGGTCGACCGAGAGGTCGATGGTCCAGCCTTCGATCGCTTGAACAGCGTTCAGGTTCACAGCCACCTGGTCGCCGCTCGCGAGATTTTGCGAGGCTGCGTTGGCGCAGAAAGCATCTGGCGGCACGATGCTGCGACGGTTCGCGTTGATCGTGTCGAGGGTTTGTGCGCCGGACGACGGAGCGTTAGGTCCGCCCACGGCATATTGGGTGCAAACGGCGCCAAGAGCCCGGCTTCCAAATTGATTGAGGATGTCGGTCTGGAAGTACCCGAGTTCAAGGTTGTAGGTACCACCCATGATGTCGCCGTCGATACCGATACCGGCATTGAGGGCCTCGACGGACTGGGCTTCGAGGCCCGGGTTGATCTGCGCATTCGCGCCATAGACACCGATCTCGTCGATCTTCGGTGCCGAGTAAGACGTGCCGCCTGCGGCGCGGGCATAAATGCCGCCACCGAAGTCTTGCCGCGCACTGGCTTTCCAGATCATCTCGTCTTCGAACGGATCGTTGAAGTCCTGCCGCGCCGCGAGCGAGCCGGAAAGACCGTCGAGAAGTTCGAAATTGTATCGAAGGTCACCGTAGAGGCCGATCGATGTCAGCGTTGCGTCCTGGACGCCAAAGGCCGAGTCTGAAGCATCCTCGTACCCAGTGTACTGGACGCCGCCGACAACTTCAAAATTGTCGTTGATCTCATAGGTGGCCCGGGCATTTACGCCGTAGTCATTATAGCCCGAGGCGCGGTTGTCGCGTGAGCCGAAACCTTTGACCGGATTGCCGTTGCCGAAGCTGGTGACCGTTTCACTTGCATATCCAATCGGTGCGCCGATCGGGAAGGGGTTCTCGGGAGTGCCGTAGCGCTGGCCAAAGAATGGGCTTCCGGGAACCTGGTTGACCTGCCAGCCCTGACGCGCGAGCGAGGCGGATTGGTTGATCGTACCCGGATTGGTGACGCATCCAGTCGGGAAGTTGATCGATCTTGCAAAGGCTTCAAACTGAGCGGCAGTGGTGAAGTTCGTGATGCCGCGACCGCGAGCCGTGGCTTCGACCGCTGCCGGAAGATCCGTGACCCGAGGAATGGTGCAGATCTGCGGAACGAGTTCGATGTTGCGCAGGCGGGGAAGCTGATAGTGTCCCTCGACTTCGAACTTCAGGGTGTCGCTGATCTGGTTTTCGTAGCTTGCCGTGTAGATCGGGAACTCGGTGAAGTTCGGGGTATAGACCGTGCTTGTCGGGAAGCTGTCGTGGAAGTCGACCGTGGAGTAACCCGCGCCCAGGCGAAACTCTTGGGCGGCATCGATTTGCCAGAGATACTTAATCCCGAGACTATTGAAGTCGTACGGGTAGGCTTGGTAACCGCCGAGAGCCTGCACGTTCTCGCCATACGCTTCCGGATCAAACAATTCATGGGCGTCGGATTTGTAGGAGCGGCCATAGACCATGACGCTGTGCTTTCCGGCTTCGTCGAGCGGGAAGGACATGTTGCCGTACAGTTCGCGTGTCTTGAACGAGCCGCCATAAAAGCCGAACTGGCCCTTGGTCGTGCCATCCGGCTCCTTCAGCCTGACGTTCACAACGCCGAGGCCGCCGTTTGATCCGAAGTAGAGCGACTGTCCGCCGCGGAAAACCTCAACCGACTCGATCATGCGCGGGTCGATGGCTGTTGCTGGCCACAGATCTTCGCTGGGCGAAGACCGGTCGAAATAGGGAACGCCATCAACGAGCAGAAGCGTGTCGCGGTCGGTGCCGCCATCAATGCGGATCGTGAATTCGCCTTCATCGGGCGAGTAGCCGACGTTGGCGCCGCGGATCAGGCCAGCGGCGAGTTCGCCGAAGTTCGTGAAACCACCGGTCAAGATTTCATCATCGCTGATGATCTGGACCTGCGTGCCGGACTTCGCGAGCTCAGCGGCGAGCGGGCTGGCTTCTGCGTCGACCTGTTGGCCTTCAACGCGAATGGTTTCGACGCGGCGAAGTGCTGCGTCTTCGGTTTCGGTTTGAGCGACAGCCGACGGAATCGCCGTTGACGCGAGCAGCGCGCCAATGCCGGCGCGGATGGTGAAATTGGAAAATGTTTTCATGACCTGGACCTTGATCAACCCCTCAAAGACCGCCGGACATCGACGACCCGCAGAAGACCTCCCGCGCGCCGGGCGAGGGAGCTCATCACTGAACGATTAGTTAACGGCGGCGACAGTTGCGTGAACACTTAGTAAAACAATTATGAACCCTATTTACTTTCATGAGAAAATACATTGAACCAAACTCAATATGGACGTTTCGATGAGGTTGAGTTGAAAACGATGATCTCCCGGCTGAGCCCGAGCCATGAGCTGCTTGACCCGGTCGCCGAGGCGCGCGGCTTCCTGATCGACTGGGACGGTTGCTGCGCGCTCGAAAACAGGCTGCTTCCCTCGGCGGTCCGGTTCCTGAAGGCAAACGCTCCGCGTACGGTCATCGTGTCGAACAACTCCTCGAACACGGCGGAGGATTTTCAGCGCATCCTCGCAAAGTCGGGGGTTGAGATGCGCCTTGACCAGATCATTCTTGCCGGGGTCGAAGCGCTCGCGCGCGCGGCCCAATCCGGTTCGTCGCGCACTTTGGTGCTTTCTGATCCGCGCATGCGATTTCTTGCGCGCCGCATGGGTGTCGCAATGACATCTGAGCGGCCTGAACTCATCGTGCTATTGCGTGACACGCGTTTTACCTACCCGCGTCTCGAGGCCGTCGTGAACGCGATGGCCGGTCAAGCCCGGTTGATCGTGTCAAATCCGGACGTGACCCATCCCGGCAGGGCGGGGCATCTCCAGCCGGAAACCGGCGCGCTGCTCGCCGCCATCAAGGCATGTGTCGCCATACCCGAGGATCGGCTCGAGATCATCGGAAAGCCCAATCCGTCGCTCTTTCTGAAGGGGTGCTCGGTTCTGGGGCTCGAGCCGTCATCGGTCGTTATGATTGGGGACAATCCAGCCACAGATATCGCCGGTGCCGAAGCCGTCGGGATGCATGGATTGCTGGTAACGCCAGGTCCTGAACAGTTCTTCCGTACGCTCGTGCAGACGCTCAAAATCGTTTGAGCGAAAGGACATTGAAGGTCTTCTGCAGCACCTCGACGGAGTGCTCGTAATCGTCGAGTGCAATGGCGGCGACGAGCGTATCGAGCACGCAGAGCTGCGCGATCCGGCTGGTCATGGCTTCGGTCCTGAATTTCGTTTCGCGCGCCATCGTGAACAGTTTGATGTCGGCAAATGCCTGCAGCGGCGAGCTGGCAAAGTTCGTGACCACGATCGTCTTGGCGCCTGCCTCTTTTGCGAGCCGTGTTGCAGCAAGCGTTTCGTGGGTTGCGCCCGAATGCGAGATAGTAAGGACGGCAACATTGGGGCCGGTGCGCGATGCACTGATCGCCTGGATATGGCTGTCGGTCACAACTTTCACATTGAGCCCGATACGGAGCATTCGGTATTGCGCATCTTCTGCGATCGGTGCGGATGATCCGATACCGTATATCTCAATGCGCTCGGCCGCCCTGATGATCTTCACGGCCGCTGCAATCGCATCCGGATCGAGGACCGAAAGTGTATCGCGCAAGGCCTGAACACCGGCATGGAACATCTTGCGGCAAACGGCCGACGCATCATCCGTCGGTTGGAGGTCCTCATGAATGAACTGTACGGGTTTGACGGTTTCTTGCGCCAGACTGAGTTTTAGCTGCTGGAAGCCTGAAAGCCCAAGCTGGCGGCAAAAGTTGATGACGCTGCCATCACTTGCGCCGGTTGCCTCTGCCAGTTCGGTAACCGACATCCCCACGACCTGGCTGGGATTGTCGAGCACGAAGCTTGCGATCGAACTGGTGCTCGGTCCCAGGCTCGCCTGGCGAACGCGAATGCGCGAGATAACGTTGTCTATCGGCGACGTGTCCGGCCGCCGGTTGACTGGAAGGGTTGTTCGCGGCTTTCGACCTGCCATGAAAGTCTTTCAGTTCGCTAGAGCAATCCTAGGATACATTGAATAAATTTCATTTGAAAGCCGATTATCTGAATTATTGTCATCGCGCCGTCATGCGCTGCTGTTAACGAATGAGCGAAGCCCTGCCATCGTTTCGCAGGGGTGCGGGCGCGGTCCGGAGCGAAAGCCCGGGGCTGCATCGCCGCCGGTGCCGGGAGGATTTGATGGCCAACCGTGTGACGCTCTGGCTGCTTGGATGCTGCATGGCGGTATTGGCCGCTTGCGGTTCGCCGCCCGCCTCAAACTCTGACTCTGGAAACACGCCAGTCCAGCCGTTGCGGGTCTTGCTGATCCCCGCGGATGGGGGGACCGAGGACGGCACGAAAGCGGACTTCAAGCCATTGTTCGACGCACTCTCGCACGCCACGGGGTTGGCTTTTGATGTGCGGGTCGGACAGAGTTACGCGGCGGTGATCGAGGGTATGTGCGCCGGCCACGCCGACATCGCTTGGTTTGGTCCGGTGTCATATGTTGAGGCGCGCGATCGGGGGTGCGCAGAGCTGCTCGCCATCGAAGAAACCTCAGGCTCCACAACTTACTATGCCGGACTGTTCGTGCGCGCGTCCTCAGATATCGAGACGGTCGCACAACTTTCCGGGCACACACTGGCGCTGGGATCGAGCCATTCTGCGAGCAGCTTTGCCTTTCCGCTCGCACTTCTGAAGGCTGCGAACGTTGATCCGCTCACTGACTTAAAAGCTTTGAGACTCACTGAAAGTCACACGCAAAGCCTGATGGCGCTTCAAAGCGGAGACGTTGACGCGGCTGGTGCGTCTTTGACATCGTTCGAACGTGCCTTGAATCAGGGCGGACTGGACGCATCAAACTTTCGCATCCTTGCCCGGTCTGACCGCATACCAAATCCTCCGCTTGCTGTGAGCAGGCGGTTGCCCGACGATGTCAAGGCGACTTTGCGAGCCGCGCTCGGCAAACTCCATGAAACGGCTGGCATCGATCCGAACGCAATTCGAGGATATGGGGGCAAGCGCGTTGATCGGTATGTTACCCAATTCGACGAAGCAGAGATTGATAAGGCGTTCGAAGGGATCGCGTTTGTCGACGAGGAATTGAAGGCGGCGCTGCTGCGCAAGGCCGGCGGGGTTCAGCAGTAGATGGCGCGGCGTTGGGTTGGAACGGGCGCGCCCGGGGGCACCGGGTCTTCCGGCCGGGAAGGCTCGGCTTTGGATGCCGGCAGAGCAGCGAAACTTTTGTCCTGCCGTGAGCTTGTGAAAGCTTACGGTGAAGGTTCGCCTGCACTCGCCGGGGTTTCTTTCCAGATTGATACACCGGGGTTCACGGTTCTTCTCGGGTCGTCTGGTTCGGGCAAGACGACGCTGCTGCGCGCCATTGCCGGGCTGGTTCCGCTTGATTCTGGAGAGATTCAGGTCGACGGACTGGCAATGACGGGTGCAAATCTTGCCAGCGTGCGCCGCCGCCTCGGCATGGTACATCAGGAGTTCGCTCTGGTCGAGCGTTTGACATCGCTGCAAAATGTTCTGTCCGGCGCAGCGGCACAGTTGTCGTGGCCTCGCCTTGTCTGTCAGGCCTATCCGGATGACCTCCGCCGCCGCGCTTGCCAGTTGCTGGCCGATGTCGGGCTGACGGAAGCTCAGGCGAACCGCAAGGCGCGCGAACTGTCGGGCGGCCAGCGTCAGCGGGTCGGTATCGCGCGCGCCCTGATCGGGCAGCCGCGACTTTTCCTTGCAGATGAGCCGGTCGCCAATCTCGACCCGGAGACCGCTTCTGGACTTCTGACGCTTCTGCGCGAGGCCGTCACAAGCCGCGGGATCGGCGTGCTGTGCAGCCTTCATCAGACCGACCTTGCCCTTCGCTACGCGGACCGGATCATTGGACTGAAGGCAGGGCGGATTGTTTTTGACGGCCCTCCGGAAGCATTCACACCGGCTGTGGCATCGACCCTTTTCGCGCGCGATGGGGCGCCGCATGCCCTGACCGTGGCCGCGGCCTGACATGTCCGTTCAAGCCCTTGACGATCGAACCAGCTCAAACGACCGCCCCCCTGAAGCCTGGCGGCTGAAGCCGGTGTTCGATGTGCGCGCCGTTGTGCTGGCGGGGCTTGCGACGATCCTGCTCGCCTATTCCGCGCAGCGCCTTGATCTTGGCCGTCTGTTTGGCGACGTGGGGGCGTTCATTCTTGCTTCTGCCGGATTGCAAGAGCGTTCTGACATTGGAGACGGGCTGTCTGGCCTTTCCGCAGGCATGTTCCCGATCGTCATTGACGAGCGCACGCCTGTCGAATTTGTGGGCGACCTTGACGCGCGCCTCGCTTCGCCGCTTGCCCGTCTCGAGACAGTCGCCATCGAAGAAACGGAGCTTGATGCGAACACGCTTGAGATGGTCGAGCGCGTGGGCGCAAAGACCTACCTTGTCGAGCCTGCCGGGTATCTCTTTTTCGTGCTTCTCAAGATGCTCGAGACATTCGAAATTGCGCTCTGGGCGACGTTGTTTGCAATTGCGGTCAGTCTGCCGCTTTCCGTACTTTGTGCACGGAATTACTCACCTCATGTTTTGATTTACGGGGCGGGCCGGACGTTCGTTGCGTTCCTGCGATCTGTACCTGAACTCATCAGTGCGCTGTTTCTTGTCCTGGCATTCGGGTTTGGACCAATCCCCGGAATTGTCGCGCTCGCCATTCACAGCATCGGGTTTCTCGCAAAATTCTTTGCTGAAGATATCGAAGCGGCTGACCCGCGCCCGCAGGAAGCGATCGCGGTCACGGGGGCCAGCCGATTTGCGGTGCTTCGCCTGGCCGTGATTCCAAACGTGCTCGCGAGCTTCACCGGGCTATCGCTCTACATCCTCGACCGCAACGTCCGGATGGCAACGGTCATCGGTCTCGTCGGCGCCGGGGGCATCGGACAAGAGCTGAAGGGACGCTTCGACATGTTCCAGTATGACAGGGTCGGCACCCTGCTGCTTGTAATCTTCCTCACGGTTCTTCTGCTTGATGGGCTTTCCGCGCGCATCCGGCGGCGCCTGATCTGACGGAGCCATCATGATCAAGTTTTTGCTGACAATCGCGACTTTGAGTGTGTCTGGAATTTTCGGCTCCGCGGTCGCGGAGCCGGCGAGCCAGAAACTCCCGGAAATCTTGGGTTACACGCTGGAAGGGGAGCGGCTTTCCTTGCCGACCGACCTGGCCGCGCCGGCGACGCTGATCGTCATCGTCGAGGAAGATCCGTTCGCTGAAGATCTTGGCAGTTGGCGGAAGCTGTCATTCCAGCTCGAAGGCGAGGTTCCAGCGCTTTTCCTGGTTACGATGGGAAGCAAGCGCGGCTTGTCACGCTCCATGGCGGCTGGCCGTCTGAGGGCCGAGGTGCAAGACCCGGCGTTTCGGGCGAACCTCGTTCCGGTGTTTCAGGACGGCGGTGAACTGCGCGGCGGTCTCGACATTGCGTCCAGCTCCCGCGTCTCGGCGGTTTTGGTGAACCAGTCAGGCGAGGTTGTCTGGCGGGCACGAGGTCCAGCCGGCGACGCGGCTATCGACGAACTTCGGTCGAGCCTTCAGGCTCCGCTCCAACAAAAGCAGGTTACAGCCGTGCCCTTCGCCACAGTTGTTGATCAGACCGCCTTGACCGTGACTGACGCAATAGCTGCACCCGCACCCGCACCCGCACCCGCACCCGCACCCGCACCCGCGCCCGAGCCCACGCCCACGCTTACCGAACCGACTGTTGACGAGCGGGCAATCACGCCGCCAAGGATGCCGGCAATCGACGGCGTGACGCTTGCCGGCCTTAGTGTTTCGATGCCGAACGACCTTGGCAAAGACGGAACGCGTTTGATTCTCGTCCCTGATCACGCGGGCCATGATGTTCTTGTCGCCACGCTGTCCGAGGCTGAGACGGCCGGGACCGATGACACCTCAGATTGGTACGTACTGCTCTTCATGGGCAAATCGCAGCGTTTTGGGAAAGCGGTTGCAGCGGGGCAACTCAGAGCGAAACTTGAGTCGCCCCTTTGGCGCGAGCACGTCATACCTGTTTACATGGAACTCTCGACGTTCGAAAAGCTTGCTGGATTGGAATTCGGAGTCGGCAAGCGCGTTGTCATGGCAACAAAGGAAGGCGCGCTGGTGGTGTCAGAGCAAGCGACCTTGAGACGGTGATCCCAACGGCGTAGCCTTCAGAAATTGTACAAAAGCCATTTTGACAGTTTAGGACGCCGCCTGGGATCATCCAATCTGGCCTGATGATACGTTCGATTTCCGCTATTAGTGCGAAATGTCAAAGTCCTTTTGCTTGAGCGCGATTTCGACACCCGCACCATAAGGTCCGCATCCGGCTCAATCCTTTCGCAGGACACTCTGCAAGTAAGATCTGTAAGCGGAATTGTTAGGTTGCTTCATCTCTGATCCCGACTCATGACTTGATAACTCTGACCTCAAGAGTTGGGTATCGGCGTAGGCGTCAACGGTTCGTTTCACAGCATAAGAACAGGCGTTCGTAACCACTGGAACGGGCGGCCGAAACTCGCCGAAAACAGACATGAGCGGTTCGACGGCGAGCGACGGATTGGGAGCAACTCTCGACGTCAATGCGGGACCAATCAGGACTCAGGTCAGTTACGCCGAACACCTTTTTGCTTCGGCAGTGTCATAGACACTGTCACGCCATGTCCGTTGCGCGGCCCCCATCGACTACTTCGCCCCTGAAGCGGCTCTCGACGGAGCGAGCAGGATGACGTTTGCAAGAAGCAGGTCCAAGCCGCCGAGATATCCCCGCAATGTCGGACTCTGGGTGAAGGCTATCACGAGCCCGTCGTCATGAGGCTCAACCATGAGGTACGGTTTATAGGCCAGCTGCTCGACATTCTCCGACCACATGTATCCGCTTGCGACCAATTGGTCGGCCGGCGCGAACATAAGGACGTTTACGCCTTTGGCGGCATTCAGCGGCGTATAGATTTCACTTCCTGAAACCAACGCAATGGCGCGGTCATATCCCGAAGATAGCCAGTGTTCCTGATCAGTGTCGACCCGCACGAGCGCGCCAGGCGCTTCGTCCGGAGAAGCTTCCGGATCGGCGATCAGCTTATCATATTGAACCCTATCGGCGATTTTGGTTCCCAGCTTCGGGTCCTTTGGAGTGGCCGCCTCAGCCTCTTCAACCCAAGCGTTTTCGAGGGTGGTGGACAGCAGCGCAACGTCTTCGGCGGCGAGCGCGCCGGTTGCTGTCCCCAGCGCGACGAGGACACCGCCTCGTGCCACAAACGACTGCAACGCCTCGATCCCCGATGTGCCGAGCTCGCTTGCGAAGGCGTTGGTCGTCTCTGGCAAGACCAAAACGTCATAGGCGTCGAGATCTGCGGAGCCCAGCGTGCGCACCCTGATGGGCGTTGCTGCGACACCAAACTTCTGTTCGATGACCCACCGGGATGCCCCTGCTGATGTCGGGGCGGTGCCCTCGTCCCAGGCGATCGCAATTGAGGGCAGCTTAAGGCGTGCAAACGAGGCGCTGCCGAAGTTGGGGCCCGCTTCCACCCAGCTTGTGTCAAGGGTTACGACCTCCCCACCATTGACCGCCGCGAGTTGGGAAAGTCTCTCTGCCAAGTCTGCCGGATTGCCAGCGGCCGGGAAGATCGCCGTACCCTTTCCAAATGTGCGGCCCCTTGTTGTGAAGGCCTTGTCAGTTGATGAGGCAACAAGCCCTTCTCTAAGCGCAGCGAAGACAAGTTTCGCCTGGATCGCATCGGTCCAGGGCACAGCATAGCCAAATCCGGACCCGAGATCCGCGCGGGAAGGTGGCGGGGTGTCCTTTCCGACTTGCTGCGCGCCGGCAAGGTCTGCGGTTCGGCAGCGGGAAAGTTCGATATCTTCCATCAACGGGAGAGCCCAGGCCGTGACATCGTAGAGTTCGTGATCGAGGCCGGCCTTGCGCCTCTGTTCCTGCTTCTCGATAAAGTCAGCCGGCAGCGGCGTATTCGGCTCCAAAAGCGCTGTCGCAAGCCTGCCTGCAGGTTGGGCCCTATCGATCACAAGCGCGCCTCGAGGATATGTCCGCTCACACGCCCGAGCGCCTGCGGGAAGCCGCGCAACGCGAATGCCCTGCTCGGCAAGCTGGCCAGCGAGACGTGCGGCTTGCCCGGGCCGGATGGCTTCATCGATGACGTAGTAGCGTTCGCGGGCGCGTTCGCCCTCCTCAACGGCGCTGCGGCGAAACGCGGCAAAGTCCAACAGAAGTTTGGAACGCTCACCCTGAACGGTATCGAGGGTTGCCAGCGCAGCGATGAAATTGTTGAAGACACCTTCCCGGAAGGTCAGCCGGTCGCCATTGCGGCGAAGATAGACAAGTCCGCGCGGCGACCCCTGTTCGAACGTCTTCGCAATCGCTCCGTTGAGAGTTGGCCACATGTCTCCGTAGCCGGGATAGAAAGCGTCGAAGACTTCACGCGTAAAGTAAGCAATCCCGTACCGGTCGAACCACGCACCGCGATTGCGGCCGAACAGATCATGCGCCTGGCGCTGGGCCTGAGTAATCAACGGATTGTAGGGATCAGCCGCCGGGGGGAAGAAATATGTCTCGTCACCGCTCATTTCATGGGAATCTACGAAGACAACGGGATGCCATTCCTGCAGGGCGGCAATCCGGCCGCGTGTTTCTGGCTGGGTCAGCGCAAACCAGTCACGGTTCATGTCCATCAGGTAGTGATTGAACCGGCCACCCGGCCAGGGTTGGTCGTGTTCGGCAGCGTACCGATCCGCTTGTGGTTCGAGACCGAGAGCTTCGTTGAAACTGCTCAAGAAGCGCGCGCGACCGTCCGGGTTTTGGACAGGGTCAATGATAACGATCGTTTCGGTCAGAATGGCATCCACCAGCGCGTCGTCCTGCGCGGCGAGCAGATGATAGGCGAGCGCCAAACCGCTGTCTGAAGGCGTGATTTCGTCACCATGCACGCCGAATCCGAGCCAGGTCACGGCAGGCGTGCGCGCGACCAGCGCGTCGCGCTCGGCGGCCGGCATGACTGCGCCGCTTGCGAGGCGCGCAAGGTCGGCCTTTACGGCGTCAAGCCGGCGGATCGTTTCGGGCCTTGCGATGACCGCATAGACAAGAGGCCGACCCTGCCAAGAGCGTGCATACTCAACAACCCGGACACGGGTCGGGTCGGCGGCTTCCAGGGCTTTCAGATAGTCCACGATCTGAATCGGCGATGAAATTTTCTCGCCTGGCTTGTGACCAGCTACGGCCTCCAGAGTCGGGATTGACGGATCGTACGTTCCCGCAAGCATCCCCTGGGCCGATACGCTGCCCCACGAAAAGGTCGCGATCGCAAGGCTGAACCCCAAGGCAAGTTTACCCAAAACCCTGAATGCTGCGTCGATCATCACAAAACCCAAACAATTCATCACAATGTTTGCCGACTTCAGCCTGTCCACGTCTGTACCGCAACCCATTTCTGGTATGACGCGACCGGGTGAGGTGGTCCTGACTTTGGGTTAGTCTTCAGGCGGATGTCCTGAACGACCTTTCGTCCGCCCCGGAAACAATCGACATGAGAACGCGAATCCTGCGGCCGGCTTGCGGGCTGCAACCACTCCGGTTTCCTCAAATCCTGCTCACTCCGAAACAACAACGACCGGCCGTTTAGGGCCAAATCGCGTCATTCCGCTGAGCCATCCGAAACCGGCTCGGCCCAGCAGATTTGCCAAGCCCGTCACTGGGCCGGCCGCTTGTGTTCGGACGGCCCGGCGCTCGCTCGCCCCGAGGGCTACCTGTTCGGATTGATCAGGTACTTCGTCCCCGTCGCCTTGGCGTTGTAAGCGTGCAGCGTCGTCAGATCGAGCGCTTCGGCCAGCGAGATTTCCGCCGTGTAGTGGCTCGCAAACGTTGTTGTCAGCTCGTCCACCACGCGTTGGCGCATCCGCGCGCGCACCTCTGGCCCCACCTTCTGCAGGAACGGCGTCAGCAGGTAGCCGCCGAGGTTCCACGCAAAGCCAACGCCCGGCGGCACCAGCGTCGGTGACATGTCGAGCCGGCCGTAGATGTAGACCTGCGTCTCCTGGCCCGAGCCATACCGGCTGAATTCCTTCATGTTGCGGCTCGCCGCCGCTTCCATCGCCACCAGCAGCTGTCCCGCCAGCGGCCCGCCGCCGATCGCGTCAAAGCCCAGCGTCGTTTTCGTCTCGGCCAGCGCCGTGATCAGCCCTTCCATGAAGTTGGGGGAGGAGGAGTCGACGATATGCTTCGCGCCAATCGCTTTGAGGATCGCGGCCTGTTCCGGCTTGCGAACGATATTGACCAGCGGCACGCCGTCCTTCTGGCAGATCTTCACGAGCATCTGCCCAAGGTTGGACGCCGCCGCCGTGTGCACGATCCCCGTGCGTCCCTGCATCTTCATCGTCTCGACGAAGGAGATCGCCGTCAGCGGGTTCACAAAGCAGGAGGCGCCATCCTTGGCCGAGGTGCCATCCGGCAGCGGCAGGCACTGCGCGACGTTCAGCATCCGGTACTGCGCATACATCTCGCCGCCGAGGCCCGCGACCATCTTGCCGAGCAGCGCCTGCGCCGCCGGGGACGAGCCCGCCTTCACCACCACGCCCGCGCCTTCGTTGCCAACCGGCATGGACAGGTCCATCCGCGCCGCCATCGCCCGCATCGCGGGGGCAGGGACTTTCGCCGTGATCACCGGACGGTCCTTGGTGCCGGTCTGCACCGCCGAGCCCATGTCCGCCCCGCCGACCAGCAGGCCGAGGTCAGACGGGTTGATCGGCGTCGCCTCAACCCGGATCACAACGTCATCCGGCCCCGGTTCGGGTACGGCGACTTCGGCGAGCGAAAGTTCAAGCTCGCCGGATGCCTTGAGATGGCTGCGCAGTTGCAGCGCGGTTTTTGGAACCGTGTCGGTCATTCGTGTTTCCTCCCGGAAAAATGGACGGCGCTAGAGCGCTTCTTCGGCAAAGTCTTCGTAATCAATCAGGATTTCAGTATCCGGCGCAATGTCGGAGAGCGCCGTCAGGGTCACGGTCTGCGCGTCCGCGTCAACCTCAAATCCGGCATTCGCATCCGGGCTGTGATTGCACATCGAGATTTCGCCGAACGCCACCGCGCAGCGCACCGCGCCGCCCGGCGTCTCATCGACATAGAACACGTAGTGATAAAGCCGCGTCGCCTTCAGCCGCTCGGTATCGTCCACGCCGAGAATGAGCAGGGGATAGACGCCGATCTCGGCGCCCTCCGGAATGGCTCTCGCCGCAAACAATCCGCGTCCATGCAGGGGCGAGGTGCGAACCTCGGCGCGGCCCCCTTCATCTCGAGCCAGCATCCGGCGTGTCTAGCACGCACCGAAGCCCGCGCCAGCCGGGATTTGAGGAACAGTCCCATCCCAGGGCCAACGTTCCGAACTTCAGTGTCCTGTCATCCCGGCTTTCGCCGGGATGACACCAAATGGGTGTTGCACGACCTGCGGTGGACTATTCGCCGTCCCGCCCCTCAGGCCGGCGTTTCCACCTTCGCCTCGCCCTCGACCTTCTCGGCCTTCGGATCCCACTTCCGGATCTCGCGGATCAGGCAGCGCTGCGGGCCGATCCCGCCGCCGCCCATCGTGCTGGCCACGATGATCGCGTCACCGGGCGTCAGGCAAGCGGTCGGGCTGTCGAGCGCGATCGTCTCCGCATGGTCGAGATCGAAGCACGAGCCCACCACCTCCACCATGTAATCGTCGCGCCCCTCGCTCAGCACGACCGTCGAGCGCTCGTTCAGGCTGAACCCGTCGATGTTGGACGCAAAGCAGATGCGCTTCGTCTCCTCGCCCAGGCGCGGGTCATCGGCATATTGCGCCAGCCCCTTGGCCCGGGGTTCGGCCGCCTCGGTCGCGCAGCCGCCGAGGGCCAGGGCCGCCGCGGCGGCCAGAATGATGCGTTTCATGCGGCAAATCCTCTGCTCATGGTCCACCCTCGGCCTACACTGCGCGCCGCCCGCCGCCGCCGCAATGGGCTCACGAAGACTTGAACTTTTGGCCGCACGGCCCTAGCAGGCGGGGTTCACGACAAGAGGCACCCCGATGACCGATCTCACCGCCCTGACCCTCGCTTCCGCGCTGGACGGGCTGAAATCGAAGCAGTTCTCCTCGGTGGAGCTGACGCAGGCTTTCGTCAGCGCCATCGAGAAGGCGCGCGTGCTCAACGCCTTCGTCGTCGAGACCCCCGAAAAGGCGCTCGAGATGGCGAAAGCCTCCGATGCCCGCCGCGCCAAGGCGAAGGGCAAGGTCGGCAAGCTCGACGGCGCCCCGCTCGGCATCAAGGACCTCTATTGCACCAAGGGCGTGCGCACGACCGCCTGTTCCGGCATCCTCGGCGAGTTCACGCCCACCTACGAATCCACCGTCACGCAAAACCTGTGGGACCAGGGCGCCGTCATGCTCGGCAAGCTCAACATGGACGAGTTCGCGATGGGCTCCTCCAACGAGACCTCGCATTTCGGCAATGTCATCAACCCCTGGCGCCGCAAGGGCGACAATCAGGGCCTCACCCCCGGCGGCTCGTCGGGTGGCTCGGCCGCCTCCGTCGCCGCCAACCTCTGCCTCGCCGCCACCGCCTCCGACACCGGCGGCTCCATCCGCCAGCCTGCCGCCTTCACCGGCACGGTCGGCATCAAGCCCACCTATGGCCGCGCCAGCCGCTATGGCATGGTCGCCTTCGCCTCCTCGCTCGATCAGGCCGGCCCGATCGCCAAGACGGTCGAAGACTCGGCCATCCTCCTCGAAGTCATGTGCAGCCATGACCCCAAGGATTCCACCTCGCTGAACATCAAGACGCCGAACTGGCAGAAGGATGTCCGCAAGGGCGTCAAAGGCATGAAGATCGGCATCCCGAAGGAATACCGCATCGAGGGCCTGTCCGAGGAAATCGACGCCCTCTGGCAGCAGGGCATCAAGTGGCTGAAGGACGCCGGCGCCACCATCGTCGACATTTCCCTGCCGCACACGAAATACGCGCTGCCCGCCTATTACATCGTCGCCCCCGCCGAGGCCTCGTCCAACCTCGCCCGCTATGACGGCATGCGCTACGGCGCCCGCGTCGAAGGCGGCAGCCTGACCCAGACCTATGAAGGCACCCGCGCCTCCGGCTTCGGCAAGGAAGTCCAGCGCCGCCTGATGATCGGCACCTACGTGCTCTCGTCGGGCTATTACGACGCCTATTACCTGCGCGCCCAGAAAGTCCGTACCAAGATCTTCCAGGACTTCGTGGACGCCTTCGAAACCTGCGACGCGATCCTGACGCCCGCCTGTCCGTCGCCCGCTTTCGCCTTCGGCGAAAAGTCCGGCGACCCGGTCGAGATGTACCTCAACGACGTCTTCACCGTGACGGCCAACCTCGCCGGCCTTCCCGGCATCGCGGTGCCCGCCGGTCTCTCCGCCAGCGGCCTGCCGCTCGGCCTGCAGGTCATCGGCAAGGCGCTCGACGAGGCCGCCTGCTTCCGTGTCGGCGGCGCCCTGGAAGACGCAGCCGGCTTTGTGGCCCGGCCGGAGAAGTGGTGGTAAGCTCTGCCGATGAGACGCTTCCTCATCCTCTTCGCGCTGGCGCTGATCCCGATCCAGGTCGTCCTCTACCTCGCCTGGCAGTATTACAGCATCCCGCTGACCCTCTCGGCCGCCATCTGGCGCATGCTCGGCGGCGCCGTCGCGGCGGGCTACATCGCCTGGCGCATCGACCGCCAGATGGGCGGCAAGAAGCCCAAATCCCGGCCGGCCGAGCCCGAGAAAACGCTCTACCAGCGCCCCACCTTCGACCAGATGGCAGCCTTGAGCGGCAAGGCGCCCGAACCAGCCCCGCCGCAGGACGCCGCCCCCGAAACGCAGCCCGATTCCGGCGCCCCGATGACCCTCGCCGAGCGCCTGCGCCAGCAGCAGACCAAGCGCGACTGACATGACCCAGGCCCCCAGTCCTGTCATCCCGGCGAAAGCCGGGACCCAGACCTTCCGTCCACCTCTGCAGGCGCCATATCAGCAGGGCTGACCTGCGTTCGAAACTGGGTCCCGGCTTTCGCCGGGATGACACATCACTTAAGTAATCCTTCGCCACCACCTCGCGAGACCCAAGATGACCGACCGCACACCCTTCCGCATCAAAGGCGAAACCGGCGACTGGGAAGTCGTCATGGGCCTCGAGATCCACGCCCAGGTCGCCTCGAACGCAAAGCTCTTCTCCGGCGCCTCCACCGCCTTCGGTTCGGACCCCAACGCCAACGTCTCCCTCGTCGACGCCGCCATGCCGGGCATGCTCCCGGTCATCAACAGGTTCTGCGTCGAGCAGGCGATCCGCACCGGCCTCGGCCTCAAGGCCCAGATCAACACCTACAGCCGCTTCGACCGGAAGAACTATTTCTACCCGGACCTGCCGCAGGGCTACCAGATCAGCCAGTTCGCCCACCCGATCGTCGGTGAAGGCGAGATCGAGGTCGATGTCGAGGTCCCCGGCAAGCCCGGCTATGCCTTCACGTGCCGCATCGAGCGCCTGCACCTCGAGCAGGACGCCGGCAAATCCATCCACGACATGGACCCCCACGCGACCTACGTGGACCTCAACCGCTCCGGCGTCGCCCTGATGGAAATCGTCTCGAAGCCCGACGTGCGCTCGCCCGCCGAGGCCGCCGCCTATGTGAAGAAGCTCCGCGCCATCGTCATCGCGCTCGGCACCTGCGACGGCGACCTCGAAAAGGGCAACCTGCGCGCCGACGTCAACGTCTCCGTCTGCCGTCCCGGCCAGTACGAAAAGTTCCGCGAAACCGGCGACTTCAAACACCTCGGCACGCGCTGCGAACTCAAGAACATGAACTCCTACCGCTTCATCCAGCAGGCCATCGAATACGAAGCGCGCCGCCAGATCGAGATCATCGAAGGCGGCGGCAAGGTCGATCAGGAAACGCGCCTGTACGATCCGGTGAAGGGCGAAACCCGCTCCATGCGCTCGAAGGAAGACGCGCACGATTATCGCTACTTCCCGGACCCGGACCTTCTGCCCCTCGAGATCGAGCAGGCCTGGATCGAGGACATCCGCAAGTCGCTCCCGGAGCTGCCGGACCAGAAGCGCGCCCGCTTCGAGAAGGACTATGGCCTGTCGCGCTACGACGCGGGCGTGCTCACGTCCGACGCCGACAAGGCCCTCTTCTTCGAGGAAGTCGCCCGTGGCCGCGATGCCAAGCTCGCCGCCAACTGGGTCACGCAGGAACTCTTCGGCTACCTCAACAAGGAAGGCCTCGAACTCGCCCAGAGCCCGGTTTCGGCGTCCGCCCTCGGGGGCCTGATCTCGCTCATCTCCGACAACACGATCAGCGGCAAGATCGCCAAGGACGTCTTCGTACGGATGATCGCGGGCGAGGGCGAAGCCGCCGCGATCGTCGAGACGCACGGCCTGAAACAGGTCACCGACACCGGCGCCATCGAAAAGGTCGTGGACGACATCATCGCCGCCAACCCGGACCAGGTCGCCAAGGTGAAGGACAAGCCGCAGACCCTCGGCTGGTTCGTCGGCCAGGTCATGAAAGCCTCGGGCGGCAAGGCCAACCCCCAGGCCGTCAACGACATCCTGAAAGCGAAGCTGGGCCTCTAAACCCCTCTCGCCAAGAGAGGGTGGGGAGCCACCACTTACCCCTCTCCCGTGTACGGGAGAGGGAGGGACCCGCGCCCAAAGGGCGTGGGAGGGTGAGGGCTCTATACCTCAATTCAAGAATCAAAACTCCAACAAAAACAACCATCTAACTAAAAATCACCCAAACTTACGCACCCCCCTCCGGACCGGGTGTATATTGCGCTCATGACCCCGGCCGTCCCCCTTGATCCGTTTGCGGAGCTTCTGCGCCAGTCGCCGCGCGGCAGCGCGGTCCTGCTCGCCACCGGGGCCCAGGCGCGCCTGCGCGAAGCCCCCACGCTGACGCTCGCTTTCCTCAAGACCCTCCTGCTCACGATGATCATCCCCGCCGAAGCGCTCGCCCGGCGGATCATCCTGGCGCTCGCGGCAGGTCTCCGGATGCGCGCCTCACCGGAAAAGACGACGCCGGCGACGGCGCAATCTCGGCCCGCGCCAGCACCGCCGAACGCGCCATCCGTCCAAGGCGTCCCCCGCGCCGCGCCTTTCCGCATGCAGGAAAAACTCCCGCCCGTCCAAAAGCCGGTAACGCTCCGTACAGAAACGATCCTCACGCCGGCAGGACCCGGCGCGCAACCCGCACTCTCTCCCGAAGAAAAGCTGCTCAACACGATCTGGAGCCGCCTCGGCGCCGTCCTGCGCGCGCTCCACGATCCGGACGCCGAAGCGCTTCGCTTCCTGCGCCGCCACCGGGCCCGAAAGGGCAGGGTCCGTCCCCCGCTCGCCTTTGGCGCGCCCCCCGGCCTCAAATCCGCCGACCCCCAGCTCGCCGCCTGCCTGCGAGGCAGCGACCGCGACGCCGAGGCCGCCTGGACCCGCCTCTGCGATACGAGTTGACCGCAGCCTGACCTGCCCATGCGTTGCCGGACGGCCCCCGCCGTGCCGGTTACAGGTGCTGCCGGATATCCTGGCACCTCTGCCTGACGTCGGATCAGGCCGGTTGGAAATCGGTGTCGCGCTGACAAGCGCGCGATTTTTGTCCGTACGGGCACGGTCTGCCTTAGAGCTGCCGTTTTGCGAGATCATTTGTGAACGTCACGAATCGTGCCTCCGCTGGCTGGTCCGCCCTTTCCGAAAGCGTGAGCGGGCGCGGAAGAGTGGCGCGACCAGAAGTTGAAGTGTTTTGCGCGTTGCAACTGCGTATCGAAATTCCCAGTCACTCAGTCGAGCGAAATCTGAATGTCGAATCCCTGCCTGAAATGTACCGTGGATCAGAACTGCTGCCGTGACCTTCATGGCCTGACGTTGAATGAAGACGAATACAAGAAACTGTTCGAGGGACAGAGCGGGGCGCTGACGATCACCCGGAAGGGCAAGCTTTATCAGGTCTTCTCTTACGGAAAGGGCGCCTGTCCACATTGGGATCAGCAGTGCACGATCTACGGGGACCGTCCGATGGATTGCGATCTCTACCCCTACACAATGGGCAACGTGTTCGAGGGGGACGGCGAAGTCTACGCGACCTATCACAGCCGGACCGAATGCCCCCTGAGCGAGCAGCTCCTTGGCCCCCGCGAGAAGGCCGAGGACCTCATCCGGTCATTCCTGAAAAAAACCTATGGTGAGGATTACCGGATCACGGTTCGCTATGATGAGGGCGCAGCGCGGGCTTACCATCTGGCGCGCCGGGCGGCCTCCAAGGCCAAACGGATTCTCATCGACGGCAAGCCCTGAAGCGATGTCCGCTCAAGCGGAAACCGGTTGAGCGGAAGCAAAGCGAACGCACCGCCAGCGAGCCCGCCCGGTCCGGACCGTGCCTCGGGGGGATTAAAGCCCCGCGCGAATCCGCGCCGCCAGCGGTTCCAGCTCCGCCGCGCTCTTCATGCCGCCGCCGGCATGCGCGCCGGGCTTCACGCCGTCCCACATCGGCAGGATATGGAAATGCAGGTGGAACACCGTCTGTCCCGCCGCCGACCCATTGAACTGGAACACGCGCAGCCCGTCCGGCTTCAGGCCCGCCTCAACTGCCCGCGCCACCTTCTGCACACGGAGCATATAGCCGCCGACTTCCGCCTCCGGCAGGTCGAGGAAGTTGCGCGCCCCCAGGAATTTCGGGATCACCAGCGTATGGCCTTCGCCTTGCGGGAATACATCCATGAAGGCGAGGGCCACCTCGTCCTCGAACACCTTCACGCTCGGCATCTCGCCGCGCAGGATCTTGCCGAAGATATTGGCGGGGTCGTAGGGGGCGTGAAGGGTCATGGCTCTTTCCTGAATGGGGTCCGCTCTTTGAGATACACGAAATCGGCGTCCACGGCGGCCCGCTCGCGCACGAGATAGTCGGCCACCGCGTCCCGGAATCCCGCATGCGCGATCCAGTGCGCCGAGCGCGTCAGCACCGGGCCATACCCGCGCGCCAGCTTGTGCCCGCCCTGCGCGCCCGCCTCGACGGTCTTCAGCCCGCGCGCGATCGCAAAGTCGATCGCCTGATAGTAGCAGGTCTCGAAATGCAGCATCGGGCGCGGGTCGATACAACCCCAGTACCGGCCATACAGCGTCTCCGAGCCGATCATGTTCATCGCCCCGGCAATCGCCGTCTCGCCCTCATAGGCAAACACGAACAGGATATCGTCTGCCATCCGTTCCCGGAGCAGGCTGAAGCTCTTGCGGGTGAGGTAGGGCGATCCCCATTTCCGGTTGCCCGTGTCCATGTAGAACTCGAAGAAGATATCGAGATGGTCCTCGGTAATCGCGCTGCCCGTGATGTGCCGGAATTCCAGCCCTTCCTGCGCCTTCAACCGTTCCTTGCGCAGGTTCTTGCGCTTGTCGGAGGCCAGCGTCGCGAGAAAATCGTCAAACGATCCGTACCCGGCATTCTGCCAGTGAAACTGCTGGTCCGTCCGGATCAGCAGCCCGGCGGACTCCAGCGGTCCCGCCTCGCCCTCCTCGATGAAATTGATATGCAGCGACGACACATCCGCTGCATCCGCCACCTGTAGCGCGCCCTGCAGCAACGCCGCCTTGTAACGCTCCGTATCCGGACCAGGCGCTGCCAATCGCCGCCGCCCCGTCACCGGCGTGAAGGGCACGGCCGATAGCAGCTTCGGATAGTACGACCCGCCCGCCCGCTGCCAGGCATCTGCCCAGCTCTGGTCGAACACGAACTCGCCGCGCGAATGCGTCTTGAAGTAAAGCGGCATCGCCGCCCGCAGCCGTCCGCCGGCATCGTGCACCAGCACGTGGCTCGCCTTCCAGCCCGTCCGCTGCGTCGCCGCGCCGGAGCGCTCCATCGCCTCGAGGAATTCCCAGGTCAGGAACGGATCATAGGGCAGGCCCGGCGGGTTCGCGACCGCGTTCCAAGCCGCCGGATCAACCCCCGCGAGGGAAGCCACGGTGCTGATGCGGGGAAGCGCGCTGTCCATCCCCGCAATCTAGGGCGCGGCCAGCGCCGGGTCGATATGCTCAAAGATTATGGCTGGATTGTAAGGCCGCACAGCCGCGAGATCCGCCTCACTGCGCACCGTCCAGACGACGACGGGCATGCCCCTGCCGTCAGTCATCATCGCAACCTTTTCCGCATCCGTGTGGTGCACGGCAAGATAGTCGAGGCCGTCGCTCATCGCCCGCTCCGCCACGCGCTCAAACCGCGCATCGCCGGTCTGGCTGCAGGGTAGGATCAGCTGCCCCCGCATGAAATGCTTCGGCAGCACGCGCACTGCGCCTTCCGAAAAACTCATCATCGCCGCGGGGCCTGACCAGTGCGCCACAAACGCGCCCACCTCCCACGCGAACTCTTCCGGGTGGGTCGTCCCGTCGACTTTCACTTCGCACAGGAGCGGCAAGTTTTTCGGCCAATGCGAGAGGAGCTCCGCGAAGGGCAGGATATGCTCCTGGGTCTCGCCAAGCCGCAACTGGGCCAGTTCCGGAGTGGTCATTTGCTCAAACACGCCTGAGGCGGATGTCATCCGGTCAAGCAGGGGGTCGTGAAAGACCATCACATTGCCATCGGCCGTGGGGCGCAGGTCCAGTTCGGCGCCGAGGCCCGCCTCTGCGGCGGCCAGGAAGGCCGCCAGCGAATTCTCCGGCGCACCGTCCTTTTGCCAGAGGCCGCGGTGCGCATAGGCAAACGCGCGAAGATCAAAGCGCTCCGCCATGTCTCAGCCGATCTCGAACACGCCGTCCACTTCCACCGCCACACCCAGCGGCAGCGTCGGGCAGGCGACCGCCGAGCGCGCATGCTTGCCCGCCTCGCCGAACACTTCGACCATCAGGTCCGAGCAGCCATTGATCACTTGCGGAATATCCACGAAATGCGGCGCCGCATTCACGAAACCGCCCAGCTTCACCACCCGCTTGATCCGCGACAGCTCGCCCACTGCCGACTTGCACTGCGCGATTAGGTTGATGCCGCAGATGCGCGCGGCATGCTGGCCCGCCGACAGTTCCATGTCATCGCCGAGCCGCCCGAGGATACGGCCCTCCGCCGTCGCACTGACCTGTCCGGACACATAGAGCAGGTGCCCCGTGATCACGAACGGCACATAGGTCGCCACCGGCTTCATCGGCGGCGGCAGCACGATCCCGAGCGTGTCAAGTTTCTCTTCCGGCGTGGACATGGGCAGGCTCCCTGAATGACTGGTGCATCGTCTAGCCCATAGCGCGGCGTCTTCAAACTGAAACGGCGGTCCAGACATCCATACTTCACCACCCTGTCATCCCTGCGAAAGCAGGGACCCAGACCTTGAAGCGGCAGCAACGCACCCATGCTGGTTCCCGGCTTTCGCCGGGATGACAAGAGAATTGAAGCTGGAGAAGAGCCGCCGCCGCCCCCCTCACTCCTCCTTCTTCGCCATCCGCGCCGCCCGCCCCGTCATCACCGCGCCGGAGCCAAACCGCGCCCGCGCCTTGTCGGAGGCGCGCTCGGCGGCGGCGCGCTTCGCCACTTTCGGATCGATCAGGTCGGTCCCGTCCGAGTGATAGGGCGACAGGCCCGACAGCCCGACCCCGATCAGCCGGTAGCGCATCCGCCCGTTTGCCTCCTTCGCCAGCAGGGGCCGCGCCGTGCGGAACACTTCCTGCGCCAGCTGCGTCGGCGCATGCAGCGAAATGCGCCGGGTGACCGGCTTGAACTCTGAAGTCTTGAGTTTCAGCGTCACCACCACACCTACCACGCCCTCCGCCTTCGCCCGGTCCGCGGTCTTCACGCTGAGCCGCCAGAGATGATCCTCCAGCACGGAGAGGTCGCCCGTGTCCTCGAAGAAGGTCGTCTCGCTCGACACCGACTTGCGATCCTCGTTCGGGCTCACCGGCCGGTTGTCGCGCCCGTGCGCGCAGCGTTTCAGCCACTCGCCGGTCTCGCCATAGCGCCGGATGAGGTCCTTGAGCTCCGCACGCTGAAGATCGCCCACGGTATGGAATCCGTCCTTCGCCAGCGATTCGGCAAATTTCGGCCCGACCCCGTGCAGGAACCCGGCGGGCCGCTCCGCCAGGAAGGCCTCGGCCTCCTCGGGCGCCAGCACCGCAAAGCCGCGCGGCTTGTCGAGTTCGCTGGCCGTCTTGGCAAGGAACTTGTTCGCCGACAGGCCCACCGACACGGTCACGCCAACCTGTTGCTCGACCTCCAGCGCCAGCCGCGCAAGGCTCGCCGCCGGCGGCACGCCGTGCAATCGCTCCGTACCCGACAGGTCCAGATACGCCTCGTCGATCGACACTGGCTGCACCAGCGGCGACAGCGCGTCCATCCGCGCACGGATCGCCCGGCCGGCCTCGTGATACTTGTGGAAGTCCGGCCGCACGACCACGGCTTCCGGGCAGAGCTTCAGCGCCTTGAACATCGGCATCGCCGAGCGCACGCCATAGAGCCGGGCGATGTAGCAGCAGGTCGTCACCACCCCGCGCGTGCCCCCGCCCACGATTAACGGTTTGTCACGCAGGTCCGGCCTGTCGCGCTTCTCCACGGCGGCGTAGAAGGCATCACAGTCCACATGCGCAATCGCCAGGGTCGATAGCGCCGGATGGCTGACGACCCGGAGGTGGCCGCATGCCGGGCAGCGGTCAAAATCCTCTGCTTTTACAGTGAGGCAGTCCCGGCAAAGGCTGGTCATCCGGTCTTTGCCCTTCCTTGCGCGCCCAATGCCCTGAACCTGCTCTAAGCCCGCCATAAACGGGCGTTAACTTTTGACAGTATAACTGAAAATCACTGGCCAGCATCCGCGCGAATCGCCACCAATCTTGAGCACCATGTCCAAAGAGAATTCCAGAACAGTCTTGGTGGTTGAGGACAATGACCTCAACATGCGCCTGTTTTGCGACCTTCTGGGCGCGTACGGCTTCAAGACCTTCCAGTGCCGGGACGGCGCGAAGGCGGTGGAAATCGCCCGCAAGGAACTCCCGGATCTGATCATCATGGACATCCAGCTGCCCGAGGTGTCCGGCCTCGACATCACCCGCTGGCTGAAGGACGACAAGAAACTCGCCCACATTCCCGTGCTCGCCGTCACCGCCTTTGCGATGCGCACGGACGAGCAGCGCGTGCGCGAAGCCGGCTGTGAAGGCTATCTCTCCAAACCCATCCAGATCGCCTCGTTCATCCGCGCGGTCGAGAACCTGATGCCCAAGGCCCCCGCCACGGCATGAGTGCGCGCATTCTCATTGTCGATGACATCGAGACCAACCGCCGCCTCCTGCAGGCGAAACTTGAGGCGCAGTATCACTCGGTCCTGCTCGCCAGCCACGGCCTGCAGGCGCTGGAAATGGCGCGCGCACACGATCCCGAAATCATCCTGCTCGATGTGATGATGCCGGGTATGGACGGTTACGAAGTCTGCCGCCGCCTCAAGGCCGATCCGGTGACCAGCCACATTCCTGTCGTGATGGTCACCGCGCTCAGCGATGCCGAAGACCGGGTCAAGGGACTTGATGCGGGTGCGGAGGATTTTCTCACCAAGCCCGTGGACGACTTCCTGCTGAACTCGCGCGTCAACACGCTGATGCGCTACAGCGCTGTCACGTCCGAGCTGCGCAAGCGCGAAGCCAATGGCCTCAAGGCCGGCGCGGTGGATGCACCGTCCGCCCTCGAACTGGATCGCCCGGCGCGCATCTTTCTGATCGATGACAATCCGCGCGCCTCGACACGCATTGCCACCCTGCTGCGCGACAATGGCCACAAGGTCATCACGCTGCTCGAATCCGGCAGCATGGGTGACATGGCGCAGGAGCGCACCGATGTGCTGCTCGTCTCGCTGCTGTCGCGCTCATTTGATCCTCTGAAACTCTGCGCCCACTTCAAGACCAATGACCTGACGCGCGCGGTCTCCATCCTGCTGATCTGCGATCCGCTTGACCGCGCCAAGGCCGTGAAGGGTCTCGAGATCGGCGCGAGTGACATGATCATGACGCCGATCGATCCGCAGGAGCTGCTCGCCCGCGTGCGCACCCAGACACGCCGTACACGGTATGTCGAAATCCTGCGCGACCGGGTGGACCGCGGCCTTGAACTCTCCGTCATCGACCAGCTGACCGGCCTCTATAACCGCCGCTACATGACGCACCAGCTGCAGCAATACATGCACCGCGCCGTGATGGGCGGAAAGCCGCTCTCGGTCATGATGCTAGACATCGATCACTTCAAGCGGATCAACGATTCCCACGGCCACCAGGCAGGCGATGAAGTGCTGCAGGAAATTGCCGACCGGCTGCGCCAGAACATCCGTCCCATGGACGTCGCCTGCCGGCCGGGCGGCGAAGAGTTCCTCGTCATCCTGCCGGAAACGCCGGGTGACATGGCCTTCGCCGCGGCCGAGCGCGTTCGCCGCGCCGTGGCCGCCGGTGACTTCAGCGTGCTGGACAATTCGCGCCAGGTTGCCGTCACCATCAGCGCCGGGGTCTCCAGCCTCCTCGGGCCGAACGACACCATGGCCGAACTGCTGAACCGCGCCGATACCGCGCTCTATCAGGCCAAATCCGCCGGCCGCAACCGGGTCCAGACCATCGCCGCCTGATTGACACCGCTGCGGCTGCGCGCGACAGCCGGTACCACGCGTTCATTCGGGCCGGGCCATACATGACAGATCGTTTCGCGGCCTTCCGGCACTCGTCCTACAGCCGCTATTTCTTCTCCCGCTTCCTGACCTCCTTCGCCGCCCAGATCGTCTCGGTGGCGGTCGCCTGGCAGATGTATGACGTGACCCGAGATCCGGCGCTGCTCGGCTGGATCGGCCTGGTCCAGTTCCTGCCCGCGCTGCTGCTCGTCCTCGTCACCGGCAATGTCGCCGACCGGTTCGGGCGCCGCCTCGTGATGGGCTGCGGAGCGATCGTGATGATGGGCTGCGCGGCAAGTATTCTCTATCTGGTGCTGAACCACCGGTTCGAGCCTGTCCTCGTGCTCGGGCTGCTGACGCTCTTCGGCACCGCCCGCGCCTTCTATGGCCCCGCCGCCACCAGCCTGGCGGTGAACCTTGTCCCCCGCGAGGACTTTCCCAATGCCGTCAGCTGGATCACGTCGTCCTGGCAGATGGCGACCATCGCCGGCCCGGTTGGCGGATCACTGCTCTACGGCCTCGCACCGGAAGTCGCCTATGGCACCGCGACCGTCCTGTTCCTCGCCGCAGCCACCCTGATCTTCTCGATCCCCAAACCCAACCAGCAGATCCTGCGCGAGCGGCCGGACCTCGCCAGCGTCCTTGGCGGATTCCGCTATGTCTGGAAGGACAAGGTCGTGCTCGGCGCCATCTCGCTGGACCTGTTCGCCGTCCTCCTTGGCGGCGCGGTGGCCCTGATGCCGATCTATGCGCGCGATATCCTGCAGGCGGGCGAACTCGGCCTTGGCCTCCTGAGGGCCGCGCCCGGGGTCGGGGCCCTCATCGCCATCGGCCTGATCACGGCATTCCCGATCCGCGACCATGCGGGCGTGATCCTGCTTGGCGCCGTGGTTCTGTTCGGACTTTCGACGGCGGTGTTCGGCGTCTCGACCCTCGCCTGGCTGTCGATCCTTGCGCTGATGTGCATTGGCGGCTTCGACATGATCTCGGTCTTCGTCCGCGAGAACATCCTGCAGCTGTGGACCCCGGACGACGTGCGCGGGCGGGTCAACGCGGTCAATTCCATCTTCGTCGGCGCCTCCAACGAACTCGGCGAAACCCGCGCCGGCTTCATGGCGGCCGTCGCCGGGCCGGTCTTTACCGTGGTGGCCGGCGGCTTCGGGGCGGTCGGGATCGCAGCAGCCTCCTGGTTCATCTTCCCGCAACTGCGGAAAATCCGCTACCTCGAGAACCGGGAGCCGGAAAAGCCGGCCCCCTGAACGAAAAAACCCGCGCGGGTGAGGCGCGGGTTTCCAGAATTCAGCAAAGGAAACAGGATCTTACTTGATCTTGCCTTCCTTGAAATCGACGTGCTTTTTCGCGACCGGGTCATACTTCCGCTTCACCATCTTCTCGGTCATGGTGCGCGGGTTCTTCTTCGTCACATAGAAAAAGCCCGTATCTGCCGTGGAATTCAGGCGGATTTTGATTGTGGCGGGTTTGGCCATGGGACGGCCCTTCTCGAATGGGGTTGAAACCGGAAACCGGGCTTATTGACGAGTTGCCGGTCCCAAGTCAACCCGCACCTTGCCGCGTGAACACGATCTTGGGGCCGGGATCGGTCATCGCGTCCCCGGCTTCGGCGAAGGGGACGACCCGGCTGGTGACCCGTTCGGGGTGGAACTTGCCGCAGGCCATGCAGGCGAGGGCGTCCGGAAAGGTCGCCCGCGAATGCACCCGGCTCGTATGGAAGGTGAGGCCCTTGTAGTAGGCCGCAGTCAGCGGCATCGGCGTCTTGTTGCCGAAATGGATGGACAGGCCGGTCAGGAAGCCGTTCGGCGCGCAGGAATTGACCGCGAAGCCCAGGGCTTCGGTTGTCCCGGCGGCCTCCACCACGACCTCGAACTGTTCCACCGGCTGGCGCCCCTCGGCGAGGGCGAGGGGCTCGGCAACCGCCCCCATCGCCTCGGCAGCGGCGCGGCGGTGGGCGTCATCATCGAGATACAGCACCCGGCCCGCACCGAGGGCGACGGCGGCGCCGGCCGCATAGAGCCCGACGCTGCGGGCAAGGCCGCCGACCACCAGCACGTTCGCGCCGGGACGCTGTTGCAGGGGCCCCGCCACGCCGCGCCAGCCATCGGAGATGTTGTCCGACAGGCTGGCGGCGGCGACCGGATCGATCGTAGCGGGGAGGGGCACCAGCATATGATCCGCATACGGCACATACATGAGATCCGACAGCGCGCCGCCGAACTCGGTCTTCGAGGTGGGCTTCAGGCCGTAAGCGGCGCCGAAGGGGTAGGCCTCGCACGCATTTGTCTGTCCGCGCCTGCAATTGCGACAACGCCCGCAGGAGAGCTGGAAGGGTACGATGACGACATCGCCTGGCGAGACGCCCGAAGCCGGGCCGGCCTCCACAACGCGCGCGACGGTTTCATGCCCGAAGGCAAAGGGGCCGGGATAGGGCGCAAAGCCAGTGGCGATGTAGAGATCAAGGTCACACCGCGCGACGGCGATCGGCGCGACGATCGCGTCGGTATCGGCGGCGAGCTTCGGCGCGGGCACATCGCGCCATTCGAACTGGCCGGGCGCCAAAAAGGTAAGCTGTTGCATCGAAAATCCTCAGGACACGGAACGGGGATAGGAAAACAGGCGCCAGGCCGTGACCAGCAGGAACACGCCGATGGCCGCATGACGGGCGAGGATCGAGACCGGCGCGCCCGCGGCCTGCGCCAGCAGGAAATCACCGGCAGGCAGCGCCGCGCCGAACAGGGCGACCCATCCGGTCAGCCGTAGCTGCCGCGCCGCCAGAAGTACGAGGATGATCGCCGCGATCAGCCCGGTGCGCAGGGCATAGACGATCACCCAGGCCGTATCCTCGGGGCTCGCCAGAGGCGCGCCGAAATATCCGGAGAAGGCACCGGGTGCGAGCAGGCTGCGGACCGTGTTGACGATCAGGAACAGGGCGACGATGGCCGCCATCCAGAAGCCGGAATGGCGATAGGGCGAGGGCGGGGCGGCAGGGTTTGACATGGGAAGGCCTTTCACTTGGCCCGCTGATCCTAGCCCCGCGCGCGCCGCGCACGCGCACGAGGAATTGCGCTCATGGGTGAAATCTGCTCATCTATCCTCATGCCCCGTGCCCACCTTCCGCCGCTCGCCTCGCTGCGCGCCTTCGAGGCCGCCGCCCGGCTCGGCAGCTTCCGCGATGCGGCGCGGGAGCTGGGCGTGACGCCCTCGGCCGTGAGCCATCAGGTGCGCCAGCTCGAGGCGGAGGCGGGCGTCGTGCTGTTCCACCGGGCGGTCCGGGCCGTTCGCCTCACGGCGGCGGGCGAGGCGCTGGCGCGCGATGCGTCGGACGCGTTCGACAAGCTGGCGGCCAGCCTCTCCCGGCTGCGCGCACATGAGGCGGGCGGGCGCCTGCGCATCAGCGCGTTGCCGCTGATCACGGATGCCTGGCTGACGCCGCGCCTTGAAACCTTCCAGGCGCGCTACCCGGATCTCAGTATCGAGATCGAGACGACCAACCGGATTGCCGATCTGCATACGGAGGATGTCGATCTCGCCATCCGCAACATGTTCGCGCCCGATCCGAGCCTCAAGTCCCACAAGCTGATCGACCTCCATGCGCTCCCGGTCTGCGCCACGCAGATCGCAGCGCGTCTGCGGCATCCGGCGGACCTCGCGAAGGAAACTCTGATCCATATCAGTTCGCGCAAGGCCGGCTGGCCGGAATGGCTGGCGGCGGCCGGCGTGCCTGGCATGAAGCCGAAATCCCACCTCGCGTTTGACTCGGTGCCCTCCGCGCTGGAAGCGGCCGCGAAAGGCCGCGGCGTCACGCTCGGCGTGTTGCCGCTGCTCTGGGAATCGCCGCCCGCGCAAGGGCTCGTGCTGCCATTCCCGCGCCCGGCGATGTCGGCGGGCACCTATTACCTGCTGCACCGGAAGGAAGACGCCGCCCGGCCAGCCGTCGCCGCTTTTGCGCAGTGGATGACAGCGGCGATGCGCGAGGACCGGCGGCGGCTCGAGCGGCTCAACCGGCAGAAACTGGCCGCGTCCCCGGCGCGGTGATCAGATCCGGTCGGTCTGGTGGCCGCCCCGGCTCCAGCGCAGGAAGGGCGGGCCCTGGACGGCGCCGGGCTTCTCCAGCCGCTCGCCGATCTCGCCCAGCATGAAGCGGGTGACGG
>JAIXRO010000038.1 GCA_027485145.1 Hyphomonadaceae bacterium
GTTCCTCAAAGCTGCGTTGGGCCAGATTTGCTTCGCGCTGATTGCCGGTTCTGATTGCATCGATCAGCGCCAGCAATTCGTAGAGTCGGGCGTCTTTGAGAGCTGCGTCGGGGACAGATTTGAACAATGGTGCGATTGAAAGACCTCTCCGGCTTCCTTCGGGATGGGGCCAGACATAGATGTCGGCACCGGAGCTTACGAGCTTACCTTCCAACATTGGTGCAGCAAAGCCCGTGGCGACGCCGCGCTGCGATGCGCTTGCCTTCGCGGGGAAGACGTATTTCAGCCCGTGCTGGACGAATTCGATGAGATTGCGCCGATTCACCTTGGCGCGATCATTGGATTTTATGGCTAGGTTACACCCGATGCTGCGCCGGATCGATGCGCCGATCTCGGTTTTGCTGATGCCCAGTTCGCCTTCAAGACTTCGCAATGCAAACGGATCCGAGATCGTCGATTCAGCGAGTTCACCATGCGTGATCTGGTTTTCCAAGCTAACCAGCTTGAGCATGATGACGATGTCCTGGCTTTTCACGTAGACCCTATCTGTCCTTTGTCCTAGGACAAAGGACAGATAGGGTCTACAGGTCGAAGGTGTCAAACGCCACATCACCAGACATTCAGGGCCCGTGGTCGTGGCATCGAAACACGCCGTACATTCACGCCGGTCGGAGCACTGCGGAAAAGCGGGGCGTGGGATGAGGCTGTCGTTCGTCTGCCGGCCGCCAAAGGCAGCGTTCGGCAGAAGCTTACGATCTAACTACGTCCGACATCCCGCCCCGCCAAGAGCAAGCCTGAGCCACTAACCGACGAGCAGGTCTTGGAGTCAAACTGGAGCAAACTGCCGTTCGTTGATCCGTTGAGCGGCGAAGTGTGTCGCAAGGCGTTGGCATCGACGCGAAGCAAGACTAAGCCAGAACACAAATCTAGCTGACCTGCTGACTAGAAAATGCGATAGTGCCTAAAAAGTGGGAAGAGACTATGCTGCGCAGACTACCGCCATCGTATGATGATCCTGCTGATCACCCCGCTGCATTGCTCAGTGCGCACTGATGCCGATCCCAGCCTTTACGATCGACGGCGTTCTGCCGCCTTATATCGGGCCGACCGGCCCAGGGGGCGCCGCCGAGGATATGTCACCGTATTCAGTCTCCGTCGTCGAGGTCGTTTCGACGTTCGGGACGACACCGACGCGCCGCAACATCTTGCGCGGATGGTTGACCCATCGGATGCATCTGCGGGCGGCCGGCTTCGATCGCGGATTTCAGTGGCTGGATGGCAGTTTCGTCGAGGACAAGGATCCGCGCGATCTTGATGTCGTTACTTTTCTGTATAGGCCGGCCGATGTACATGATGGAAAAAGTGTGGCTGCGCTTATGAGCGCAAATGCGGGCCTTTTCTCGCGACCACGCGTTAAAGAGAGTTACCATCTCGATGCTTTCCCGATCGACCTAGACGGGTCCGCCGAGGCCTTGGTCGGCATGTCGCGATATTTCCTCGGCCTGTTCTCGCATCGTCGCGGTGATGGGCTCTGGAAGGGAATGCTGCAGGTTCGGATCGAAAATGAAAACGATGACGCGGCTGCTTTAGCGCTCCTCAACGCTGATGCGCGCGTCGGCTCGCAAGGATCGGTGCAATGACGGGCATTCGTAAACTGGAACGCGACCTGGTGTTCGCGGACATGGCGGCGGTATCGGCGTTGCTCGATCAACTGACCGACGAAGACGTGATGGCGCGCTTCGGGCTGGAGGCTCGGCTCGAAGAATTGCGCGAACAAGTCAAGAAACTGAATGCCCTTCCTGTAGTGACCAATGCGTCAGCGATCCTCTTCTTCGGCGGCCGACCGGTCACGGGATCGCAGGGTATCGAAAGCGAGTTTGCGGGCTCGGCAGTGACCAAGTTTCAGGATCTTGTCGCTAAGGTTTTGGCGCAGGACAGCGGGGTTCTTGGTCAACGCGGCGTGGTGCCTAACAAGGGTGCCTCGACACTCCACATTACCAATGTCGTGCGCGGCTCGTTCGGCTTTCAGCTCGAGGAAATGCGTGAGCAGGAACAACTGGTCGATACCTCGCTCAAAACGGCGGTCGACGACACGTTGCTGTTGCTCGATGCGTTTGGCGAGCCGGACGAGGACCGTTTTCAGGAAGCGGTAGCGTCGCTCGATCAGCGGGTTCTTGGCACGGCGTGCGAATTTTTCGATCTCATACGCCAAGGCGGTGCGACGCTTCGGCTGGTCGCAGGCGAGATCGATCACAGCTACGGCGCTGAGGCCATCAGTCGCGCGGCCGAACGCGCCACTTCGACAACCGTCGAGGATCTGGAAGAAGTAGTGGTCGGACAGCTTGCCGGTGTGCTGCCCGACGCACATCAGTTCGAGTTCCGAGCGGCTGACGATCGTGGCGTCCTGCGAGGTCGCGTCGACCGAGGGATTGATACTAATACGCTAGCACAGTTCAATCGCGATTGGGTCAATGTGACGGCGCGGGCGCACCTGCTGGTGAAGCGCGTTAGGCGCAATGACGTCTTGACGCGTGAGTCCTTTGTCCTGACGCGCCTTGACAACGAGGTTGCCTGATCACGCCTTCAACGGCACCAATGTACGCGCCCCTTGCGAAGCCAATAATGAGATCGGCACCCTGTCTTGCGCCATACGGACGGCGACAAGCTTGGTCGCCTCTTACGATCAATCGACAAATCCCAGCGCGGCTCAACCTCTGGCGACAGCGGTAATTCGACCGTCTCTCCGCAACCGCAGGGGCAACGCATGCCGATGCTCCAGGGCTCTGCGTCTTCTTCGACTAAGACGAGGTTCCGAGCGGGCAGCACGACGGGCAGCATGTCGCCATCCGCGACGCGCACTCGCCGCACCGGTCCGAGCCATTCCCAGAGCCCGCGCCAATGCCATTGTAGCCAGAGCCTCATTCCGAGCCGTCCCGGACACCGAGTGCTGGCAAACCAAGTAAGGGTTCGATCGCGCCGCGACCGAGGATGCGATTGGGGCTCACCTCAAAATCATCTTCGCTGAACGTATCCTCATCGCCCCCGGCCAGGCTGAAACGGGTGCGGGCAAAATTGCGATTGGGGTCGAGCCGGAAAGGGAAAGCGCGCATGATGAACTCGTTCATACATGCTGACGCCGCGCGCATGTTGAGCGAGATGACAGCGGGAGCCTCCTCGACGATACCCTTGAGATAGCCCGCCTCAACCTCCTGCGCATGCGCGCCCGGTGCCACCTTCCGAAGATACTCCGCGCGAAGCAACTCGGCGCTGTAGACACCGCGGTCACCGAGCGTCGCGCCGCCCGGCTGGACATAATCGATGCGGCCGACAGCATCTGCGATGGCAACTTGGTCCCCGTTGCGTCGTACTGGAATCACGACGCCGGTATCGAACAGCGGCATCAGGAAGGCGGCCGCGATGAGGTCCGCATAATATCGCGCCTCCAGAGTATCGACACAACAGAACAGGATATCACCCTGGCTGGCGGCCAGCACCGCCTCGCGCGTGTCGACCGCCGTGCCGATCGGCACGGCGACGCCCGCCCCGCGATACTGGGTAATGGCGTCTGCGAACATCTCGACCTTCAGCCGACCCGTATCCGCATCTGCGGTCGTCGAGTTGAGAATGCGATTGAGGTTCTTGGATTCGACGCGGTCGAAGTCGATCAGCGTGACGCGACCGAAGCCAAGGCGCGCGGCCTGCTCGGCCTCGATCGACCCAGTACCCGAGACGCCGATGATGATCGCGTGGAGGCGACCCAACTCCGTTGTCATACCGCCCGTGAAGGCGATCGGTCGCGAGTTGGGGCCTGCAAGGCCGGTCTGGTCGTGCCACCAGAACTGCAGATCGTCACCGGCGACCGTGACCAGATCGACAGGTGACGGCGACCCGCTGGCATCGTAGAGACGCGCGCGGATCGCGCCGGATGGCGTCATGATGGCGGTGCCGTGCCGCGCGCCATAGGCCTGCAGCAAGGCAGGCATGGTGAACCGGTCGCTCTCGTTGTCCAGATCGGAAAACGCGAACAGGCCGCCGGGATGGGCGTGGATGAGGATGATGACGAGGCAGTCCTCCTCCCCCTCCTCGATCGCAGATTCCAGATACATCCCCGGCCAGCAAAGCGCATCGGGGTGCCGCACCGAACAGGCTTCATGGGGAATGGGAATGAAGCGCCGCGCGATGAGTCGATCACGGGGCGCCGGCGTGCGGGCGCACAGCAGTATCCCGGCGGCCTCAAGGCCGTCGCCAGGGAAGAGATGCGTGCGCACTTGATCGTGAAGCGTACCGCCGAACGCGAGTGTGGTTGCCGGGGTCATTCTCCGACCTCCTTCGTGAGCGCCGCCTCGACCAGCGCTAGCTGGGTCACGACATTGTCCTTCTCTGCATTCCAAGGAGCGCCCTGACCGCGATTGCGCGACCAGCCATGAAACTCGTTTCTCCGGATCACGCCGCGCATCTGCGTGCTGGCGATCTCGCCACCCGCGGCGAGAGCGAGGGGCGGATAGGCATAGAATCCGTAGATCTGGGCTCCCGGATAGGCAGGGGGCACCTCGAGGGCGAGCAGCGTGGTCGTGACGGTGTAGCCGGCCGGAACCGGATAATTGTGGAGCAGGAGCCACCGACGGCCGTCGATTTCGACGAGGGTTTCCCAGATCAGGCCCAGCTGCCTGAGATAGGTCATATCCTCGCCCAGCAGGTCGAAGTCCCGCCGAGGCGCAGCATGCGCCTCGCCGTTGTCGACATTCTTCGGGAGCAATCGCAGCTTCTCGATACCCGGCGTTTCGAGGTCGAGGATCGTATCGAGCTCGACCTCGCGCTTCTTTTCGCCGACCACCTTGAAGAAGATGTGCCAGGCCTTGTCGGGATCGAAACCGGCCTGCTTGATCGCCTCCCGAGCGCTGATCTTCGGCATCGCAACGTCGATCACTACGCCGTGGACGTTAAGCTTCCAGATGGTGCGGCGCGCGATGAACGATTCGATGCCTAGCGCATCGAGATCGACGAGGTCGTGGTCGCCAATCAGGCGGTCGGGCTCGTTCACGCGCTGCAGGTAGATCGCCTTGTCCGCGTCAATCGTGCCGAGCTTGCGGACCAAGCCGCCGCTTACTGCGCGGCAGGGCCATTCGAAACGATTGCCTTCGATGGAGAGGAGGTAGAGGCGATCGCTCTGGACTATGACGAAGCGGCCATCGGCCTTACGTAAATCAACGGTCTCGTCGGGGCGGACCGTTTCCAGCGCGCCATCGGCGAGCATCTGGAGAACGACCGCCGAATCCGGCGGCTTGGACCCTGCGGCATGAGCGAGCTGAGCGCCGGTCGGCGTCAGGTCATCGATCCGCACGGAGCGGAACGACAGGGTTTCGTCGGCAACTTCGATGAGGTGGCGATCATGGCCGTGGCGGACGACGGCATTTGCAAGCGGGCTCATAGTGAAATCTCCTGAGCGTGGCCGGCTCTGTGCCGGAATGACGCTAAGGGTATCGAGCGCGCTAAGTCTGTCAAGCATCAATTTAGCATACGCTTGACAAACTTAGCGCACGGGCTATGGTGTGAAGTGTCGGAATCCGTCCGACGTCAGGCAAGGAGGCCCGATGACCGATGACAATGAAGACACGGCGGGGAAGGCAAATCAGCTTGGTGACTACCTTAAAAGCGTTCGGCGCAGTCTCAATCTGTCACTGCGCGACGTCGAAGAGGCAACCGACAAAGAGGTGAGCAACGCCTATCTTAGCCAATTAGAAACGGGTAAGATTTCGAAGCCGTCGCCCCATATCCTGTTCGCGTTATCAACTGCGTTTTCGGTTTCCTACGAAACGCTGATGGAGCGCGCGGGATATATTGCCCCGACTCAGGAGCGCCGCGCCGGGGCAAAGCACGGCAAGGCTGCGACCTTTGCCATCGAGAACCTCACCCCGGAGGAGGAAAAGGCGCTGCTCGAACACCTCGCTTATCTGCGGTGGAAAGGGAAACAATGATGATGAGACCGGACGATTGCAGCTTGACCCCCAGTCAGTTGGCGAAAGTCCGGGCTGAAGCCGGGCGCGCGTTGCGGGAGGCGGGCGCGCTCGGCGTGTTTCCAACGCCGATCGACCAGATTCTCGACGTAGCCAAGGTCCAGGAGATCAAGGAGGACGTACTCAATCCCGGGTTTCTGGCGAAGATGCGCGGCAAGGCGGAGGGCGCGCTGAAGAGCGCACTGTCGAAGGTCATAGGACTTTTCGACGCAGTCGCGGGCTTGGTATTCCTTGACCAGTCGCTCTACCCATCCAAGAAACGCTTCGTGACGCTGCACGAAGCCGGGCATGGCTTTATGCCGTGGCAGCGCATCGCCTACCGGATTGTCGAGGATTGCGAGAAAGCGCTGGAGCCAGACGCCGCCGATCTTTTCGACCGCGAGGCAAACGTTTTCGCGGCGGAGGTGCTTTTCCAACTTGATACCTTCGCCGGGATGGCAGCCGACGAGAAGTTCGAGATTTGGACTCCCATTAAGCTCGCGAAGAAATTCGACGCATCGCTTTATGCCTCGATTCGGCAATATGTGTCGAAAAACCATCGCCGCTGTGCGGTGCTGGTGCTGAACATGCCTGAGCTGGTCGAGGGCGACGGTTTTCGCGCGACGCTGCGCCGACCCATCCAGTCCGAGTCGTTTACCGCCGTGTTCGGCCAATACACTTGGCCCACAGTATTTACGCCGGACGATGCCCTAGGCAAGCTCGTGCCGCTCGGGACACGGAAGTCATCGGGAAAGCGGGCCTGGAGCATGGTCGACCGCAACGGAGACCGTCATGAATGTATTGTCGAATCCTTCACTCAGACGCACCAGGTTTTCATACTGATCCATGCGGTGAAAACTCTTGGATCACCTGCACTGATCTTGACTGCTGCGTAGTCGAAGTGATCGATTCGGTCGGCAACCAAGACCTGACTGCCGCTCTGGCAAAAAATCGGGCTTTCGAGGATGAATGAACAGCAGCTCAAGCCTGCTGGCATTCCGAAGGGGACTATCAGAACCGTCCGCACGCCTCGTCATAGGAGAGAGAGTTTTCAGGGTCCGGCGAACGGCCGGTTTGGGCATAGCCGGAAATTCGCAGTCGCGGTGCCGCACGGCAAAAATTTCCCAAGCCTTGTCGCTCCTTGGCGCCGTCTTCAGTGTTAATGCAGGCTAGGCTCAGACCGGATAATCCGAGATCAGAAATACAGTAATGCGGGTAGCAGCAACGGGCGAATCGAGGGCGGGAGATATCCTGCGGGCATGGGAATCAGCCGATTTGGCGACAGCGAGGTAGATGTCGAAAAGTGAGGTATCACGAAATAATCCATTGACTCCGGGATTATCTTGTGACATCTAGGCTGAAGGAGGCCAAGATGACACTTCACATGGACGTCAGAATGAACCAGCGCGGCATCACTGCTGATCTCGTCAACCTAGCTCTTCAGCATGGGGAATGGCGGGGCGACCGTTGTCGGCTTGATCGCAAGGGCTTGCAGCAGCTGATCGCTGCCATCGACCAGACCCGAGCCGCTGCCATCCGTGCCCACGATAAAGGCGGGCTGGAAGTGGTTGAGGCTGGTGGTCAGTTGATCACAACCTATCCCATTTCCAAGTCGCGGCGGGTGCGCCGCTGATGTCGGTGACGATCGTCGACCAGATTTCGCGGATGTTCTTCATGCGCGGTTTCGCCAGCCCAGACGTTGCGCTCGCGTCGTCATCCCTGCTGGTTGCGTGGCATGAGGACCGGGTTGAAGAGCGGGTCGAGCCCCTGTTTCGACGCATGTCGGACCAACTGGCCGCTCGGTCCGACCACGACGCGCTATCTGCTGCCGCTGAATGGTTTGAAGACCCAGGTCTCTCGGCTGCACACTGGGACGTCCTTGCCCAAGGGCTCCAGTTTTTGCGCTCAGCCAACCACGGCCCGATCGACTGGACAGCCGAACTTGCGGCTTGCCTGACGAACGATCGGCAAATGCAGTTTGGCTTCAATCTGTCGTTGCCGCTCGCCCGTGCCATCACGCGCATAGTCGATGTTCCAATATCAGATTCGTGTGCCTGTCTTTTTGCCAGCTCATCAACGCTTGCATGGGCCCTGAGTGGCGACCGTGAGGTGACGCTGTATGCTGGGGACCGCGACATCGGCATTATCGTTGCATTGATGGCACGAGCGGCCTGCCGGACACTGAAAGTCGATCGCCGCAACCCAATCGATAGCACCTATCAGCCTATGTACTCGATTGCGGACATGCCAGACCGCAGCCCACCGTTTGGCCGCATCGATCACATCATTTCGATGCCACCGATTGGCCTGCGAATCTCCGATGGTCCTGCCAAAGGCATGCCAGTCGAAGCCTATCAGGCTGAACGGTTGGCACCCCATGCAGCCAAATCGTTCTCGACGATCGTCACGGACGGAATGCTATTCCGTGAGAGCAAGCAAGAAGTTGATCTACGGCGCGGCCTTACCGAGCAGTACGCGACTACTGTTCTCAGTCTGCCTTCTGGCATGTTCTGGCCTGCCAGCAACGTATCGACCAGCATGCTCCGCTTAGAGCCTTCACCAGCTAGCGGCATCCGGGTTGTCGATGGCCGGTCGATGGAGAAGACCAGCAGCGGTCGTGCGCAGGAAAATCTCATCGTTCGGCATCTGGAGCAATTCCAAGGCGTCCACCCGCGCGACGAATCCCGAACCGAAGTGATCAGCGCGGACGAACTGGCGTCGGCAAACTACAGCCTGCTGCCAGAGCGCTATCTTCGATCGGATCATCTGGCACAGGTCGAAAGTGTGCTGAAGGAACAGCCGCAGGTTTGCCTGTCCGACATTGCCGAGATTGAACGTAGCAAGGCACCGATTCCCTTGCGCGATCCGGACGAGGCTCCGCCGATCACCGCACTTGAGATTGCACCGTCTGACGTTGTCGATGGTCTCGTCTGTAAACCTAAGCGCCAGCAGGCTTTTGGCATTGACCAGAAGGCTTCGGTAGAACGCGTTACGGTTGCTGCGGGTGACATTCTCGTAAGCATCAAGGGCAACGTCGGTATAGTCGGAATCGTAGATGTGAGCGGGTGGCTGGATGCCATGCTGACAAAAGAGCCGTGGATCATCTCGCAGAGCTTGGCCATCATCCGCTGGAAACCAAACCCGCATGTCCCCTCGGCGGAAATCCTCAACGCCCTGCTGACTGCGCCATGGGTTCGTGAAAAGCTGGAGAGCATGAGCGGCGGGGCGACCGTTCGGACACTTCCGATCAGTGCCGTGCGGTCGCTGATGATCCCGATACCGTCTGCCGAAGACTGCGCGATGGCGGAGGCAGAACTCCGTCTTGCGACCGACATGCGCAACCAGATTGAACACCATATCAACAACCTGAACCAGGCGCGCCGCGCGCTGTGGCACAAACTGTGGCATTTGCCGCCAGAGATCGAAGAGGAATAATCCATGCTCACCGGCACAATCAGAAGCCAGATCGACAAGCTGCGCGATGCGCTGTGGTCAGGGGGCGTGTCCAACCCGATGGTGGGCGTGGAACTGCTGACCTATCTGCTGTTCATCAAGCGGCTTGACGAAATCCAGACGCGCGAGGAAGCGATGGCGCAGGCGCTCAATCGCCCGGTCGCACGTGTGATTTTTCCCGAAGGGACTGACGGCTTGGCGACGCCCGGCTTTCGCAAAGACCCGCAGACCGGCGAGGGCGTTGATGGCTGCCCTTACGATCTGATGCGCTGGTCCCGCTTCAAGAACGAGAAGCCAGAACGGATGTACGAAATCGTGGCGGATCACGTCATGCCGTTCCTTCGCACGCTCGGCGGCGCGGAATCGACGATGGCGGGCCATATGAAGGGCGCGCGGCTCGCCTTCTCGTCCAACAAGGCTTCGCTGCTCGACAAGCTCGTGCAGGGGCTGGACGAAATTCCGATGCAGGACCGGGACACCAAGGGCGATGTCTACGAATACCTGCTCTCGCAAATCGCCAGCGCTGGGGAGAACGGGCAGTTCCGCACGCCGCGCCATATCATCGATCTGATGGTGCGGATGATGGCGCCCAAGCCGACTGACACGATCTGCGACCCGGCGGCGGGCACGGCGGGCTTCCTGATGATGGCGGCGGAATATCTGCGCCAGAACCACCCGGACCTGTTTCACACCGAGACGACCCGCAAGCACTTCGAGAAGCACGCCTTCACTGGCTATGACTTCGATGAAACCATGCTGCGCTTGGGCGCAATGAACATGATGCTCCACGGCATCGAGGAACCGCGCATCTTTGATCGCGATAGCATGGCCGAGGGTAGCAGCGACGATGCCGGGAAATACTCGCTCATCCTCGCCAACCCGCCCTTCGCCGGCAGTCTGGACAACGAGAGCTGTTCCAAGGACCTGCTCAAGGTGGTGCAGACCAAGAAGACCGAGCTGCTTTTTATTGCTCTGTTCCTTCGCCTGCTATCCACTGGCGGGCGTGCGGCGGTGGTTGTGCCCGATGGCGTGCTGTTCGGATCATCCAAGGCGCACAAGGCCATACGCCGCCTGCTGGTGGAGGATCACAAGCTTGATGCGGTCATCTCGCTGCCTTCTGGCGTGTTCCGGCCTTATGCCGGGGTTTCCACGGCGATTGTGATCTTCACCAAGACCGGGCGCGGCGGAACCGATCATGTCTGGTACTATGATATGCAGGCCGATGGTTGGTCACTGGATGACAAGCGCACACCGCTTCTGGACGATGGTCTTCTCGGCCCCGCGCCCGAACGCGCTCTGAAGGATGGCGAGCTCGAGAAGAACAACCTGCCGGATCTGCTGACGCGCTGGAACGACAAGGCGGCTGAGGCAGACCGCCCGCGCACTGCGCAAAGCTTCATGGTGGCCAAGGCGGATATCGTCGCAGCGGGTTATGACCTGTCGCTCAACCGCTACAAGGAAGTGGTTCATGCCGAGGTGAAGCACGATACGCCCAAGGCGATCATCAAGGAACTGCGCGATCTAGAGGCGGAGATCGCCAAGGGGCTGACCGCGCTTGAGGAGATGCTGGCGTGAAGTTGGCACGCCTTGGCGAAGTCGCTGCAATAGAGCGCGACGGGATCGCTCCCGAGAAGATAGTCGCAGGGACGCCATATCTCGGCCTTGAACATATCGAAAGCGGCGGACGGATCATTTCGTCTGAACCCGTCGCGAATGGCGAGCTTGCGAGCACGAAATTCCAGTTTGGCCCAGAACATCTGCTTTACGGAAAACTGCGTCCCTATTTGGCAAAGATCGCTCTGCCCGATTTTGCCGGGATCTGCAGCACGGACATATTGCCGGTGAAGGCTGGGCCCGACCTGGATAAGCGGTATCTGGCCTATTTCCTTCGCCAACCGAGGATGGTCGATTTCGCTAACTCAAGGTCATCGGGAGCAAACCTCCCACGTCTCAGCCCGAAGGCGCTTGCCGATTTTCAAATTCCCCTCCCACCCCTGCCGGAGCAGCGGCGGATCGCGGGAATTTTGGATCAGGCGGATGCGCTGCGCCACAAACGCGCCGATGCACTCTCGCGCCTCAACGCCCTTGGTCAGGCCATCTTTTATGAAATGTTTGGCGATTTGGTAACAAATCCAAATGGGTGGCCCGAGCGCACTTTTGCTCAAATCGCAAAACGAATTACTGTTGGGATCGTAGTGAAGCCAGCCTCTTATTACAGAGACACAGGTGTGCCAGCACTTCGAGGTACAAATATAAAATCTAACGGAATTGACCTCTCTGACGTTGTCTATTTTTCCGAGCAGGACAACGAGACCATTTTGAGCAAGACCCGCATTTGGACTGACGATCTTGTAATCGTAAGGTCAGGCAGGCCCGGACTGGCCGCTCTTGTTCCGCCTGAGCTATCAGGTGCAAACGCGATCGATGTGTTGATCCTCACGCCGGACGAAAAGGTTGTGCATCCCCGCTTCGTTCGCGATCTGATAAACTCCACTGCCGGACGGCGGATCATACTATCGGAAAGCCGTGGTCAGGTGCAGCAGCATTTCAACGTTGGATCATTGTCGAAGGCGGAGCTTTTTCTTCCGCCATATGACTTACAAACGCAGTATGTTGAAAGAATGAAGGGGTTGGAAAACGTGCTAAATCGCCAAGTCATAGGCAAGTTATCATTGGACTCACTCTTCTTCGCCCTTCAGCATCGAGCCTTTCGCGGAGAACTCTGACGCATGACCACTGTGCCCGCCACCCATTGCCTGACCCTGCCCGGAGCGATGCTGCGGCGCGGGTTCTGGCTCTATGTCTGGCGGGTAGAGGATGCGGACGGGAACGAATGGCTCTATGTCGGTCGCACGGGGGACAACAGCAGTCCGCACGCCAGCGCCCCCTATACCCGCATGGGTCAGCACCTGGGGACGGCGAAAAACCAGAACGCCCTGCGCGCTCGGCTGAAAGATCAGGGGATCGAAGCCGAAGAGTGCCGCGCGTTTCACCTCGTCTCCCACGGCCCGCTCCATGCCGAGGTCGAACACACAGATGGTGCAGATCGTGCCACGCTGATGGCGGCGCACATCCCCTTGCGCGATGAAGTGGGTGCTTACGAACGCGATCTCGAAGTCGCACTGCGGCAAGCGGGCTATCGCCTGCTCAACCGCGTAAACTGCAAATGGGCTGGCGATCCGGGGCGCTGGGCGGAAATCAAGCAGGCCTTTGCCGTGCATTTCCCGAAACTGGCGGAGGCCACATGACCGAAGGACGCAAGACCTTGTCGATCGGCGGCGGTTCGGCTGCGCCGTCCGGGGCGGGTACGCCTGCCAGCCAGTTCGGATTTCTTGGGCCGTTTCCTTTCCTCCACACCCATGCGGCGATGGCAGAACGGCAGGCGTTGCCCGATCCGCGCGGGGCGGCGGTTCATGCCCGGCTGGGCGTGGAGGCGCTGGTCCGCTGGCTCTACGAACACGATTCCTCACTCCGCGCGCCCTATCAGGATCATCTCGCCGCGCTGATTGCCGAACCCAGCTTCTTTGCGCTGGCGGGCGTGATGATCCGCACGAAGATCGATCTGATCCGCAAGATCGGCAATCGCGCTGCGCATCCCGGTCCGTTTGCCGAGAGCCAGGGCGTGACGGCAGTGCGCGAGCTGTTTCATGTGAGCCTCTGGTTCGCCTGCGCCTATAGCCAATCGCCGCCCGATGCGGCGCAGACGTTTTCTGCTGATCGCCTGCCGCGCGGCGGCGGCACGGACGCCGTCACCAGCGCGCAAGAGGTCACCCGGCTGACGCAAGCCGCTGAAGCTGCGCAGGTGGCACTGCGGGCCGAACGCAAGGCGCGCATGGCAGATGCCGAAAGCCGCGCTGCGCTGGAAGCGGAGTTGGCGGCTGTGCGCGCCGAGTATGCCGCGCTCCGCCATGCCAACGAAGGCCGCGACGCGGGCCACGACTATGACGAGGCGACCACTCGCGACCAGTTCATCGATGTGCTGCTGCGTGAGGCGGGCTGGGCCTTGGCCGATCCGCGCGATGTGGAGTTCCCCGTTTCCCCCATGCCCAACCCGGAGAACAAGGGCTGGGTCGACTATGTGCTGTGGGGTGATGACGGCAAGCCGCTGGGGCTCGTCGAAGCCAAGCGCACCCGCAAGGATGCACGTGAAGGCCGGCAGCAGGCGAAGTATTATGCCGACGCCTTGGAGGCGATGTTCGGCCAGCGTCCGGTGATCTTCTACACCAACGGCTATGAGCATTGGATTTGGGACGATCTGCGGCACCCGCCGCGCGCCGTTTCCGGCTTTCGCACCAAGGACGAACTGGCGCTGATGATCCAGCGCCGGAATACGCGCAAGGTGCTGGCCACGGTCGCCACCAATCCCACTATCGCGGGCAGCGGCGGTCGCATCTATCAGGAACGTGCCATCCGCGCAGTCTGCCACCGGTTCGAAGATGGCGAACATGGCGGTGAGAACCAGCGCAAGGCCTTGCTCGAAATGGCGACGGGGTCGGGCAAAACCCGTGTCGCCATTGCGTTGTCAGACGTGCTGATGAACGCCAACTGGGCGAAGCGCATTCTGTTTCTGGCGGACCGCGTGCCACTGGTAAAGCAGGCGGCGAACAACTTTCGCAAGTACCTGCCCGATTGCGCTACGGTAAATCTGGTACTCGAACCCGACGCCGATGGCCGGGTGTTCGTTTCCACCTATCCTACGATGATGAACCTGATCGAGACCGCGCGGGCAGAAGGCAAACAGCGCTTCGGCCCGGGCTACTTCGATCTGGTTGTCATCGATGAGGCACACCGCTCCGTCTACCGGAAGTACAAAGCGATCTTCGACTGGTTTGACTCCCCGCTCGTCGGTCTCACCGCCACGCCGAAGTCGGAAATCGACAAGAATACCTATACCCTGTTCGAGCTGGAATATGATCCGGTCAAGCGGGAGGGCGTGCCGACAGACGCCTATGATCTGAAGCAGGCCGTCACTGACGGGTTCCTCGTTCCGCCCAAGGCCATCGATGTGCCGCTCAAGTTCCCGCGCGAGGGTATTCGTTATGAAGACCTGACGGACGAGGAAAAGGAAGCCTGGGACGAGACCGATTGGGGTGAGGATGGCCCGCCTGACGGCGTTGACGCCTCAGCCGTGAACGACTGGCTCTTCAACAAGAACACGATCGACAAGATGCTCGAGCAGCTGATGCGCGACGGGCTGAAAGTCGCTGGAGGCGATCGGCTGGGCAAGACGATCATCTTTGCCAAGAACCACAAGCACGCGGAATTCATCGTCCAACGGTTCGACGCCAACTACCCGGCGTTGAAAGGGCATTTCTGTCGCCTGATCGACAACAAGGTGACGTACGCCCACGCGCTGATCGATGAGTTCGAGATGCCGGACAAGGATCCCCAGATCGCCGTCTCGGTCGACATGCTCGATACCGGCATCGACATCCCCGACATCGTCAATCTGGTGTTCTTCAAGATCGTCCGCTCGAAATCAAAATTCTGGCAGATGATCGGACGCGGCACCCGACTGCGCGAGGGGATTTTCGTCGATGCCGACGGGCAGGTGCGCGACAAAGAGTTTTTCTACGTCTTCGATTATCTTGGCAATCTCGAGTTTTTCAACGCGCAGATTGAGGGAAGAGATGCTGGCAGCACCAGACCGTTGAGCGAGCGCCTGTTTGCCGCACGGGTCGATCTTCTTGGCCTCATGCAGGCGGAGGCTTCAAGCGACAGCCGGGTCAGATCGCCGGGCTCTGACTATCAGGGTGAGGAGGAAGGACTTTACGAGGGGGTGCTCGCGCACCTAATCCGCGAAGTTGCGGGGATGCCGGTGGACAACTTCATCGTTCGCGCCAAACGCCGCCATGTCGAGAAGTTTCAGGACAAGGCTGCATGGGTCAGCCTGACCGAGGAAGATCGGCACGAACTGGTCGAACATCTGGCGGGGCTGCCGACCAGCCAGATCGATAGCGATATCGACGCCAAGCGGTTCGACCTGCTGTGCCTGCGTATCCAGCTCGCCATGTTGCGCAACGCGGTGTTTGAACCATTGCGGAAGGCCTTCGCAAAGCAGGTCCATGCGTTGGAGGCCAAGGAAGCAGTACCTGATGTCGCGCGGCAAATGGAACTGATCCTCGAAGTTCAGACCGTCGAGTGGTGGACCGATGCGACGCCGCAAATGGTCGAGATCGCACGCCGACGCTTGCGCGGCCTTATGAACTTGATCGAACCTGGCCAGCAGGTGATCGTCAGTACCGACCTTGCCGACGAAATGGGCGAGACCCGCGAGATCGAGTTGATCGATCTCGGCGGTGCTTCGTCCCTCGCACAGTTCCGGCGCAAGGCCCGCGCCTATATCGACGCTCATGCCGATCACGTGACGCTCGCTCGTCTGCGTCAGGGCAAGCCGCTCACGCCGACCGATCTGGATGAGCTGCAACGTCTGTTCGCAGAAGCGGACATAGCTACCAGCGCGGATTTCGATCGCATTCGTGCTCTACCCAATCTTCCGGACTTTATCCGGTCGCTGATCGGACTTGATCGCGGTGCGGCTATGGCCGCATTCAACGCGGCATTGGAAGGCAAGACAATGTCGGTCCAGCAAATCCGATTTATCGAGATGATCGTCGATCACCTGACCACGTCCGGTCGGATGGAGCCGGAATTGCTCTACGCTCCGCCATTCACGGACAGTGCACCAAACGGGGTGAGTGATCTGTTCGGCGGCACTGAGGTGGCCCAAATCGTTGAGACGCTCCACGAGTTCTGGCCTAGATTCGCTGGAGAAGGCGGAACATCCTGACGCTCTGCAGCGATTGGCGAGTACGCCCGCAAGACAACCCGAAGGGCTATGGTCCGCAGGCGCGGAGCGGTATCATCGAGAACGATGAATCCAAACCCGAGCTGGTGATAGAAATCTGATCGGTCAACCAAACTGCCGAGACACTGCATCCAAGCCTTCCGACACAGTGGCAATGGACGCCCCTACTCCGGTTTCACAAGCATGCGATGGCCAATCGGCGAGTGCGGCACGAACATCGTCAATGGCGCCGCTGGCACGCTTTGCTGGAATTCCGTGGATTTTTGCTAACTTCATGACTTGGTCGCGCGTGATGGTGCGCCCTTCGCCCAGAACAGCCATATAATGCTCGCCGCCAGGGCCGTTTGAAAA
>JAIXRO010000021.1 GCA_027485145.1 Hyphomonadaceae bacterium
CGGCGGCGACGTGTATTCGCCCGCGATGACGGACTTCATCTTCATGGTGAAGGATACGTCTTATATGTATGTGACGGGTCCGGACGTTGTGAAAACCGTCACCAACGAGGAAGTCACCCACGAGACGCTCGGCGGCGCCTCGGTGCATGCAAAGAAATCCGGCGTCGTCGATGGCGCCTTCGAAAACGACATCGAGGCGCTGACGCAGATGCGCCGCCTGATCGGCTTCCTGCCCGCCTCGAACCGCGAGCAGCCGCCCGTGCGCCCCATGCACGATGTGTTCGACCGTCAGGAGTTCAGCCTCGACACGCTGATCCCGCCGAACCCGAACACGCCCTATGACATGAAGGAGCTGATCACCAAGGTGGTGGACGAAGGCGACTTCTTCGAAATCAGCCCGCAATTCGGCGGCAACATCATCTGCGGCTTTGCCCGTATCGAAGGCTCATCCATCGGCGTCGTGGCCAACCAGCCGATGACGCTGGCCGGCGTGCTCGACATCGACGCCTCCCGCAAGGCTGCCCGCTTCGTGCGCTTCTGCGATTGCTTCAACATCCCGATCCTCACCTTCGTGGACGTGCCGGGCTTCATGCCGGGCACCAAGCAGGAATATGGCGGCCTGATCAAGCATGGCGCCAAGCTCCTTTTCGCCTTTGCAGAGGCGACCGTGCCGAAGGTGACCGTCATTACACGGAAGGCCTATGGCGGCGCCTATGACGTGATGAGCTCCAAGCACCTGCGCGGCGACGTCAACTATGCCTGGCCCACGGCCGAGATCGCCGTGATGGGTGCCAAGGGCGCGGTCGAGATCATTTTCAGGAAAGAAGCGGGGGACCCGGAAAAACTCGCCGCCCGCACCAAGGAGTACGAAGAGAACTTCGCCAACCCCTACGTGGCCGCGAAGAAGGGCTATATCGACGACATCATCATGCCCCACAACACCCGCCGCCGCATCTCCAAAGCCCTCCGTACCCTGAAGAACAAGAAGCTCACCAACCCCTGGAAGAAGCACGACAACATTCCGCTGTAGGGCGGGGAAATTCTGTATGAGCCTGTTCGCTTCACTTAAGCCCGGCGGCAGACTCAAGAAGAGTGTTTCGTGGATTGGTCTCGGGGTATTGGTCGCCGCATTTGTAGCGGTAGTCGCGATGTTGATCTCGAGTCATCATCAGCGGGGGCAGGGTGTTGTCCCGGAAGAAATCGGCATAAGCAAGACGCTCGCCTCCAATCCGGACCGGCTCGGCCTTCCGGGAGGTGGCTGCGAAGGTCATATCTTCCGATTGCGAGAATCGACGGTACGCGCCATTGAGCACCAGGGGCTCTCCTTTTTTGAGGACATTCGGCGGCCTCGAAGTTATGAGAAGCAGGATGTTCGTTACCGGGACAGAAATTCCTATGGTCAGTGGCGCCCCACACCTGTAACCCGTGAGACGAAGTTCAATTCAGGCTCGTTCTCGTGGCACTCGGCATTGTGCTTTTCAAACGCGGAGTGGAATGCCGAAACGGAGCGCCAGATGCTTGCCGCTGGCAGCTATTATGCGGCGTCCGAGAATGGGCACATCTTGGTCTCCCCAAAAGACAAGACTGTTGCATTCTTTTATATGGACTGAAGTCGTACGACTCAATTCTCTCCTCTGCCGCTCACCCCGGCGCAAGCCGGGGCCCAGTGAGGCAGCCGTGCTGACCGTTCCAATTCTGGGTCCCGGCTTGCGCCGGGATGAGCGGACGTTGGCCGGGCCATAACGCCGAGCCAGGATTCGACCCTCGTTTGTCGTCTTCCCGGGATTGCCGCAGGCAATGCCCGGGACCCAGACTTTCTTCCGTCCACGAACGAGCCGTCACGCACTCTCTCCGAAGATACCTGCGAAGGCAGGTATCCAGATGCAGATGACTCTTCATCCTTGTCTGGGCCCCTGCCTTCGCAGGGGCCTGCGGAGGTTGTGTTCTCCTAATTTATTCTTCGCCAAACTTCCCACCCCCACCACAATATGCCACCAATGCACCGGGCAGGGCCGCCCATCGTGCGGTCCGATTGGGGAAGGACATCCGACATGTTGAACCGGTTTGGTTGCACGGCGCTCGCGGCGCTGTTTGTGCTTGGCGCCTGCGCGCATGAGGCAAAGACGCCGCTCGCGGAAACGCAAGCGACCACCGAGACCTACTCGGTCCGCCTGTTCGACAAGACGCTCGGCCAACTCGTCGCCACCACCGAGGGGGACACCGTCAAGGTCGCCTACGAATACCGCAACAATGGCCGCGGCCCGACGCTCGCCGAAACCATCAAGCTCGGCGCGGACGGTTTGCCCGTCAGCTGGACCATCGACGGCGCAACCACCTTCGGCAACGAGATCCACGAAAAGTTCGCGCTCGAAGGCGGCGTCGCCAGCTGGACCGACACGACCGGTTCGTCCACCGCCGCGATGACCGAGCCCACGATCTACGTGCCGCAGAATGCCTCGCCCTATACGCTGGCGGTCTATGCCAAGGCGCTGCTCATGGACGACGACCGCGCGCTCCCGGCCTGGCCCGCGGGCAGCCTTTCGATGCTCCCCCTCGATACCGTGCGCCTCGACGGCGCAGGCGGCCCGGTGGAGGCGTTCGCCTACGCGCTCATTGGCAACGATACGGACCCGACCTATTTCCTCATCGACGGCGAAGGCGATCTCGTTGCGCTCATGTCGCCCCGCTTCGTCATCGTGCGCGAAGGCTATGAAGCGGCCGACGACCAGCTGCAGGAGATGGCAACCCGTCTCTCCAGCCAGCGGCTCGAGACCATCCAGGCGGAGACCGCACATCGCTACGATGCGCCGCTCGCAATTACCAATGTCCGTCTGTTTGATCCCAAGGCGAAAGCCATGACCGCGCTCTCGACGGTCATCGTCGAGAAGGGCCTGATCAAGTCAGTCGCGGCCGGCAAGGCCGATACAAGAGGCGCCTATGTCGTGGACGGTCAGGGCGGCTCGCTCATCCCCGGCCTCGCCGAAATGCACGGCCACATGGGCGAGGACGGCGCGCTGAAGAACATCGCCGCCGGCGTCACGCTGATGCGCGACATGGGCAATGACAATGCGGTGCTCAGTGAGCTGATCACCAAGATCGAGGCTGGCAAGCTCGCCGGCCCCCGCGTGGTCCGCCTGGGCTTTATCGAGGGCAAGAGCCCGTTTAACTCCAATAACGGCATCCTCGTCAGCAGCGAGGCCGAAGCCGTCGCGGCGGTGGACTGGTATGCCGACCAGGGCACCTATCCGCAGATCAAGATCTACAATTCGATCACGCCCGCCTGGGTGCCGGCGATGGTCGCGCGCGCAAAGGCGCGCGGACTGCGCGTCTCCGGGCATATCCCCGCCTTCACCAATGCGGATGCAATGATCGAGGCCGGCTATGACGAGATCACACACATCAACCAGCTGATGCTCGGCTGGGTGCTCGCGCCGGAAGAAGACACGCGCACGCTGCTGCGTCTCACCGCGCTGCAACGCCTGCCGAACGTGGACCTCGACCGCGATCAGGTAAAGCGCACGCTGGACCTGATGGCGCAGAAGGGCGTCGCCATCGATCCGACCTTTGCGATCCACGAAGCGCTGCTGCTGTCGCGCAATGGCGAGCTGCAGGCCGGCATGGCGGACTATGTCGCGAACATGCCTGTCGCTGTTCAGCGTCAGGCGAAAGAGGCCTGGTCCGCCATCGGCAGTCCGGAAGAAGACGCCGCCTACAAGGGCGCGTTCGACCAGATGACCGGCACGATCCGGCGCATGAAGGATCGCGGCATCTTCATCCTGTTCGGCACCGACCTTGGCGGCGCGCTGACGCTCCACCGCGAACTGGAACTCTACCAGAAGGCCGGCTTCACGCCGCCTGAAATCCTTGCCCGCGCGACCTTCGAGGCGGCCGACTATATGGGCCTCGGCAGCGAGCTCGGCTCGATCGAGCCCGGCAAGAAAGCGGATTTCTTCCTCGTGCCCGGCAATCCGGTGGAGGACCTGAAAGCGATCAAGACCATCCGCCTCGTCTCGAAGGGCGACACGGTGTATTTCCCGAGCGAGATCTATCCGCACTTCGGCATCAAACCGTTCACGGACATTCCGGTCGTGGCGCCGCCCGCGACCGAGTAAGGCCGGGCAGGCGAAAGTTCGCCAAGCCGTGCAACTCATCCTGAGCGAAGTCGAAGGATGGGCAAAACAGGACGTGGGTTCCGTTTGGCCATCCGTCGACTTCGCTCAGGGTGAGCGTTGCATTAGGCTGCAGGCCTAAGCCCGCATCAATTCGCCCATCGCCCTCGCCGCTTTCACCGCAAAGGGCCGCGCGGACGGGAACACTTCCGTCACCGAGAAATAGATATGGACCATGCCCTCGGCGACCAGCAGCTGCGTGGGCACTCCGGAGTCCGACAGGTGCTTCGCCATCGCCGCGCCCTCGTCATGCAGCACGTCGATCTCGGCGGGGGCAATGATTGAGGGCGGCAGGCCGGAGACATCGGCGCCCAGGAAGTTCAGCAGCGGGTCGCTGGCATCCGAAGGGTCCTGGAAGTAAGCGGCGACGAAATTGTCCATACCGTCCGTACTCAGAAGGCTGTTGTTGCGCGTCTCGCGCCCGGCCGCGACTTCAGCCGTCAACGGGGGACCCATCACGACTCCCGGCACAATCGCCAGCAGGGCTTTCAGCACCGGCCCGCCGGATCGTTTGGCCCGCAGCGCGCAGTAGAGCGCGAGGTGCCCGCCCGCGCTGTCGCCCGCCACGCCGATGCGGCTGGCGTCGCCGCCGAATTCGGTTGCCGACGCCCCGGCCCAGCGCAGGGCGGCAAAACTGTCCTCGTGTCCGGCCGGGTAGGGATGTTCCGGGCCCAGACGGTAATCGACGGCGGTAACGATGCAGTTGGCCTCACGGCAGAGAAGGCGGCATTGCGCGTCATGCGTTTCAAGGTCGCCCATGATGAAGCCGCCGCCGTGGAAATGCACGATCACGGGGAAGGGGCCTTTGCCCGCCGGAATATAGTGGCGCACCTTCACGGGCCCGGCCGGGCCGGGGAAACTCGCATCCCGGATCTCGCCGACCGTCAGTTGCGGCGCGGTGGGCTGCAAGGCGCGGTACATGGCGCGGGTCTCGGGGATCGTGGGCGGGGTTTCGGGCACGATGGCAAATTGCGCCAACAAGGGTGCAAACTCCGGGTGCAGGCGGCTCAGGATCTTCGAATCAGGCATGGTGTTTCCTCGGGATTTTTTCAGGCCGAGGCTGCGCCGTTACCGCAGCGGTAAGCAAGGCAAACCTGAAGCGCCGCCGCGAAACGTACCGAAGCCTTTGATTCCAGTACACTTGCGGCATCTACGCACCCCCCTCGAAAACCGTATCCTGTTCGGCTAACTTAAGGGATATTGCGATCTGGAGTGGGGGGAATCGAATGGCGAAAACACGTCCATTGTTTCAAGGGCCCGCGCCTGATGGTGAAGGCGCGGCTGAGCCCGCTTGTGCCAACCAGCTGGACCAGATCGGCAGCCGAAGCCGGGTCCTGCGCGTCTGGCAGTCGGCCTATCTCAGCCGCGTGGGCCGGCACGTCGAATTCATGCAGTTCGGGCGAACCGGTCTGCGACCGCTCATCTGGCTTCACTCGGTCGAGTACCCCGCGGCGCCGCCCTGGGGCCTGTGTGTCGATGCCGCCGAAAAGGGGTTCAGCATCGTCTCGGTCCGCCGGCCCGGCTTTGGCGGGACGAGTTCCGTTGAAGACACGAATGAAGAAGTCCGCCTGCTGACAGCCTTTCTCGACGAGGCGGGGTTCGAGAATGCCGTGATGATCGCCGAGGGCACGGCGCGCCCCGCCGGGATCCGGCTCGCCATGACGAGCCCGCGGATCGCGTTCACGGTTCTCGCGCGCCCGGCCTACTGGTCGGAGACTTTCGGAGAGATTGATCCGTCCTTCCGGGACCTTATCCTGCAAACCATGCAGTCCGGGGCAGGCGCCCGCCTGTCACTGGCGGCAATACAGCAGCTCGGCCGGGGCGGTGGGCATCGGCGGCTGTATCAGCACTTCCTGAAGGTTCCCGGTGATACAGACCATATCCGCAACCATGAGCGCGACCTGGACGAAGCCTGGGCCTGCTTCTCCGCGATCAAGGCCGATACCTTCCGGCGTGAAATGCACGCTCTGCTGCCGGACCCGTCCCTGACAGACGGCGCCCTGGCCAACCTGCGCGGGATCGCCGTGATCGGCAGCGAGACCCCATCCGTTTGGCGAGAAGGCTTTGAAGCCAAGTCCGCACGTCTTGGCATACCGACGTTTATCCTGCCCACCGGCAGCCTGTTCGCACTCTATCTCAATGGAGAGCGCCTTCTTGATCTGGTCGCCGAGCAAGCCAAATGAGCGGCGACTCCTGACGTTTTTGTGTATTGCCAGAGCTGACCGCTGGCGTAGTGACCCGCCACCATGACGACACCTCACGCTCTTGATCTCATCTCTGTTGCGGACCTCGCGCCGAGCGGCAACCAGTTGGACAAGGTTGGCGAAAAGAAACGTGTGCTGCGTATCTGGCAGACGGCGCGGGTCGGACCCTGGCAGCGGCAACTGGAATACATGCAGTTCGGTGCCGACACGCTGCGGCCTCTGATCTTCCTGCATTCGATCGAATATCCCAATTGCCCGTCCTGGGGATTTTGCGTCGACGCGGCTGATGCCGGCTTTGGCACCATCGCCATTCGCCGCCCGGGCTTCGGCGCCTCCGACAAGGCGGGCGAGGCGGATGAACAGGCCGCCCTTCTGGGGCATTTCCTGTCGCAGGCCGGGTTTGAAAACGCGATCCTGGTGTCGGTCGGTTCCGCCTGTCCGGTCGGCTATCGTCTTGCAGCGGCCTCGCCGCGGATTGCCTTCTCGGTTTATGTGAACTGCGTGTTCAACCGGGACGTGATCAGCGAGTTCCGGCCGCAATGGCTGGGCCCTATCTTTGCGCAAGCCGTGCAGAATCCGGCGGGCGCGCGGTTCTCGCTGGAGGCATTGCGCCAGATTGCCAACCGGTTCGGGGCGAAATGGTTCTACGAAACCGTAGCGCAGAAGAGCGCGGGCGATGTCACGTTCGTTCGCATGTTCGAGAAGGATATCGAGGAAGCCTGGGCCACGGGTTCGGCGATCGATACAGCCACCTTCCGGGACGAAATGCGCTACTCGCTGAGCGATGATCCGTTCCTGACGGACAATGCGCTGAGCGGTTTGCCGTCCATCGCGCTGTCCGGCGCGGAGACGACAGCGACCTGGAAACGCGGTTTCGAGGCGGAGGCGCAGCGGCTGGGAATTCCGTTCGATTACCTGCCGAGCGGCGATATCTTCGCGGCCTATCAGTCTGGCGACGCTCTGCTCTCGTTGCTGCGTGAACGGTTCTGACTTCGGCGATTTGGCCACAAGCGTTAGCAAAGGCTGAACGCCAGCTTTTTCCGCGGGCTGTGTCCGTGCGGTGACACCAGCCGGCTAAGTGCATGAAAACGCATGGAATGCGGCTCGTTCAAGCGAATGGAAATTTGATCCGTTAACAAACATTACGTTTTTGGAAGGAGCGTCCGGCGTTCAGACTCTGTCAAGTCTCGGGCCACACCCTCGCATCAAGGCCTGATGGGAGGCTCATGACGACGGCACAAGGACGGACCGGATGAAGAAAGCTGTGCGCTGGGGCACGGACATCGGATGCCCGAAGCGGATAATCCCGCTTGAGGACCGCAATGGATTGTCAGCCCACGGATTGAAAGGAAAGCGTGCCAAGGGCGAGCTGGACCTGAGCCGGGGAATGACCCGGAAGGAAGCGCGCCGCGATGCGAGCGACGCATTGCCGGTTTCCGAAGCGATGACGCAGGATCAGTGGAGTGAACGCGAACAGCTGATTGCCGAACGCGCCGAGGAAGTGCGCCGGGGCCTTACGACCTGGATGTCCGGTACCGCGGCGTCGGTGCGAAACTACATCCACGATACGGCGCCCGCCGACATTCATCCGGACCAGTTGCGCGAGGCGATCAAGGCCGAAGAGCACGAGTACCGCCACTATGAGACCGATGATTCGCATGAGGCGAAAGAGCGCCATTCGGCCGCGATTGTCGAACTGCAGGCGTTCAAGGAACGCCACGGTGAGGCCATCGGCAAACGCACACCCGACATCAAGAAGAACGTGGAGCAGGCGATTGCCATCCTCGTGTTCATCATGCTGGTCGAGGGCGCTTTCAACGCGCTCCTGTTCAAGGATGCGCAGAGCGCCGGACTTCTGGGCGGCTTGCTGGTCGCCTTCGGAGTGTCGGCGGTCAACGTACTGTTTGGTGTCACAGCCGGCTTCTTCGGGCTGCGCTATCTGAACCATCCGGGGATGCCCGCAAAGGTGATGGGCGGCGTGATTGCAGGCGTGTGCATTCTTATGGGCATCTTCCTCAACTTCTTCATTGCGCACTTCCGGGACGCCGTGGAGGAGGGGCTGATCGCCGCCGAGGCGGCGGGCATGCTCGCCGACTTCTCGCTGTTTGATATCCCGCCCGGCCTCGTGGTGCGGGAGATGTTCCCGAACATCATTGGCTTCGACAGCTTTGTCGCTCTGGCCCTCTTGATCCTTGGGCTGACGGTTTTCGCGCTTGCCGTGTACGAAGGTTATGACCGCATCACCGATCCCTATCCGGGCTATGGCCGCGTGTGGCGCAAGGAACGCAAGGCGTACGAGCATCGCCAGCAACTCCGCGAAGATCTGCGAGGCGATTTGTCGTCTTACTTCTCCATGAGCCGGCTCTGGTTCGAGACGCAGCTGTCGCGGCATGCGGCGGCCAAGCGCGAGATCGAGAAGGCGATGAACCTGCTCGAATCCCGGCGCGACATTGCGGTGTCGATTGCGGCCAAGGCCGCGGACCAGGAGCGCGGCCTGAAGGTGGCCTACCGCCAGGCGCATCGGCGCACGCGTAACCAGCTTCGCGACAAGCTCGGCGAGCAGGCGGCGTGCCCGGTCTATTTCGACGAGATCCTGACGCCGCAATTGCCGGCCTTCGACTATGCCAAGGAACGCGCGCAGGCGAACGCGGCGATCAAGGTGATCGACCAGAACATCACGGCGCTGAACCTGACGCGCGAATGGCTGGAGACGCATATCCAGCAGGTTCAGCAGGGCTTGTCGTCCATCGAGAAGAAAGTGACCGAGGAAATCGGGCGCGTGCGCGAGGCGAAGGCCTCGGGCGAACAGGCCAAGAAGGCCGGATAGGAGAGAACCATGGCGCGACGCAAAGAGAAGGGACCCTGGTTCTGGCGCAGCGCCATCGGGCTGATGCTGACGTCCGTGTTCGGACTGTTTGCTGCCGCCGCGATCCACCAGCCTCCGGGCACGGATGCGGAGACCGGATGCCGGCTCGACCGCGAGGACCCGGTGCATACGATTGTACTGGTGGACCAGTCGGATCCGTTCAATGCGACCGACCTCGACTGGGTGCGCACGCTGCTGGACGGCGAGGCGCGGAGCCTGCCGCGGTATGGGCGCCTGACGCTGATGGTGCCGAATTCGGCCTCGCCGTATGATCCGGTGCAGGTGTTCACCGCCTGCTCGCCGGGCAGCGCAGCCGAGGCCAATCCGATCTTCCAGAACCCGAAGATGATCGAGCAGGCCTGGGAGCGGAAGTTTCATGCGCCGCTGATGGCGACGGCGGACGAGGCGCTGCGCGATACCGTGGCGCCAAGCTCGCCGCTGATGGAGGCGATGTTCACGCTGGCCGACCGGGCGGATTTCCAGGGCCAGGTGCCGGCGCGGCGGTTGATCCTCGTGTCCGACCTGATGCAGCATTCTCCGGGCTTTTCCATGTACAAGAGCGGGGCTGACAGCGAGGCCTGGGCGGGCTCGGAACTCGCAGAGATGCGGGCGGGGCTGGAAGGCGTCGAGGTGGTCGCGCGGATTGTTCCGCGTCAGGAGTATGCGTTGCCGTTGAGCGATGTGAAGGCCTTCTGGCGGGACTGGTTCGAGGCGGCCGGGGCGGATTATGGGTCGGTGACCTAGCGCGCAGCATGTTTGGCCGGACGCAGCGGGGGCTGACCGGGAGTTTGTAGCTTGGTTCCGATCTTGTCATCCCGGCGGAAGCCGGGACCCAGACTGTGACCTTGCAGCAAAGCTACGTCACTGGGTCCCGGCTTTCGCCGGGATGACAGGGAGGGCTAGGTTGAGTCGAGCATTGACGGCAGAGCCCCCTCCGTCATTGCGCTTTGCGCAATGCCACCTCCCCCGCCAAGGCGAGGGAGGATGAGGACAGCCGTTAGGATGCCGCTCGTGGCGAGGTTGGCCGGCAGGTCGCTCGCGTAGCTTTCATCCGTCAGGGGACGGAAGATGCGCGGCAGGGGTTTGTAGGCCTTCGGGTCCTCGCGGTCGCCGAGATGGACGAG
>JAIXRO010000016.1 GCA_027485145.1 Hyphomonadaceae bacterium
CCGCTGCTGGCAGAACTGAACCGCGAAACGGCCTGAAGGAGGACCTGACCATGCCCGGATTGCAACACCTGCCCGCCGGCGCCAGCCGCGAGGATGTGCTGAAGGTTCTCGCCGAGGATGCGGCGGTGATCATCGACGGACTTATGTCGCCGGACTTGCTGAGCCGTGTACGGACGGAAATCATGCCTTATGTCGAGGCGACACCCACCGGACGGGATGATTTCACCGGTCGTCTGACGACGCGCACCGGCGCGCTGGTCGCCCGCTCACCTGCCTGCCGGGAACTCGTGATGGACAAGCTGATCAACGCGGCCACCGGCGCCTTCCTGGCGCCCTTCTGCGACCGCTACCAGCTGCACCTGACGCAGGTGATCCGCATCCAGCCCGGCCAGAAGGCGCAGGTGCTGCACCGCGACCGCCTCGCCTGGGGCGGTTATCTCCAGAGGTCCATTGAGCCACAACTCAACATGATCTGGGCTGTGAGCGACTTCACAAAGGAGAATGGCGCGACGCGCGTGGTGCCCGGCAGTCATCTCTGGGAGGACGGTCGCGGCGCCCACGAAGACGAGATCACCTATGCCGAGATGAAGGCGGGCTCGGTCATCCTCTATACCGGCTCGGTCATTCATTCCGGCGGCGCGAACATCTCGGCCGCTGACCGGGTCGGTATCAACATCACCTATTCGCTCGGCTGGCTGCGCCAGGAGGAGAACCAGTATCTCTCCTGCCCGCCTGAGATCGCGGCGAGTTTGCCGGCGGACCTGCAGCGCCTCATCGGCTATTCGATGGGCAGCTACGCCCTCGGCTATTTCAGCCCGCCGCTGGCCCCCGGCATGGGCCCGGAAATCGTGCCGCCGGAAACGCTGTTCACGGGCGAAGTGAAGGGCTGGGGCGACGATCTGTATGCGAAGGTTTCGGAGCGGGCCGCGCTCAAGGCCTGACCCCGGCGGTGCCTGAGACGATGGCATGTTCCTGTGCTCTTCGCACGCTAACAGGTAGAAAACAGCCGAAAACGAGATAGGGTGGGCGCTCACGCCAACGTGATCGAAATCAACTCAACGAGGATCCGATGAAGCTCCAACACGCGTTTGCCGCCATTACCCTCGCCGGTCTCGTGTCGGGCTGCGCGCCCAAGGCCGACGAGGTGGCGGCTGTAGCTGAAGAGGCGGCGCCGGCCGTCGAAGCCTGCGCCGATGACGGCCCGCGTTTTGCCGGCACGGGGCTCTGCATCGGCCGGTCAGCCAACTATATCGATCCGGCCCGCCTTGCGCCGAGCGAAGGGCTTCCCGAGGGCTGCACATGGGAAATGAACGAGACGATGCTGCCGGGCGACGAGGCGCTGCTGTACCAGGCGCTGTCCTGCAACGGCAAGAAGACCGAGTTCGACTTCCGCGGCGGCGCCCATACGGCAACCCTCGGCGTGAAACAGTCCGGCTTCTACGAAACCGTGCCGGAAGACCATGAGCCCGTCCGGATCGTCTCGCTGTTCGAAGTGACGGACGCAAAGGCCCGGATCCTCGATTTCGCGCGCGAAGGCATCGAGAACGCCGAAGAAGCCGCCGCCTGCGAAGTTCGCCCCGTCGGCGAAGGCGCGCCGGATGACGCCTTCGTGGTTGATGCCAGCGCGGCGTACAAGACCAAGATGGGCCTGACGGAAGGCCCGGAGCTTGGCGACGGATACGGTGCGTGCGGGCCTTATGGCTATCTGTCGGATGCCAACCAGTATTGGCGCATCACGGGCGGCTACGCCTTCTTCTTTGACCTCGGCCAGGACACGCCCGACTTCAATCCGGACTCGCTGACCGTGATGAAGAAGGGCGAAGACGGAAACTGGAACGCCGTTCCTTGATCTGAGGCGATACAGGGCCGCCAGTTCAGGCGCGCGGCATCAACGAAAACGCCCCGATCCGAACCGGACCGGGGCGTTATCTTTTCAACGGAAGCCCGGCTGCCGGGCGCCGGACTTATTTGCGCCAGATGGCGGCGAGCGACGGGTCTTCGACGCCGCCTTCGTACTTGCGCAGCTCGTTCCGGCCGACGACCATGTGGTGGACTTCGTCCGGACCGTCCGCGAGGCGCAGGGTGCGCTGGCTGGCATACATGCGGGCGAGCGGCGTCCATTGCGACACGCCGGTCGCGCCGTGGATCTGGATCGCATCGTCGATGATCTTGCAGACGCGCTCCGGCACCATGGCTTTCACCATCGAGATCCAGACGCGGGCTTCCTTGTTGCCGAGGACGTCCATCGCCTTGGCGGCCTTCAGAACCATCATGCGCATCGCTTCGATCTCGATCCGGGCGCGGCTGATGATCTCGGTATTGCCGCCGAGTTTCGCCAGCGGCTTGCCGAAGGCTTCGCGCGACAGGCCGCGGATGCACATCAGGTCAAGCGCGCGTTCGGCCTGGCCGATGGAGCGCATGCAGTGGTGGATACGGCCCGGGCCGAGGCGGAGCTGCGAAATCTCGAAGCCGCGGCCTTCGCCGAGCAGCATGTTTTCCTTCGGTACGCGGACGTTCTCGAAGCGCAGGTGCATGTGGCCGTGCGGCGCGTCCGGCTCGCCGAACACGTGCATCGGACCGACGATCGTCACGCCCGGGTGCGGCAGCGGCACGAGGACCTGGGACTGCTGGCGGTTGACGTCCGGGCCATTGTTCGAGCGGCACATGACGATCATGATCCGGCAGCGCGGATCGCCGGCACCGGAGGCATAGTACTTCTCGCCGTTCAGCACGTATTCGTCGCCGACCAGTTCGCACTTCATCGAGACGTTCTTGGCGTCCGACGAGGCCATGTGCGGCTCGGTCATCACATAGGCGGAGCGGATCTTGCCTTCGAGCAGCGGCTTCAGCCACATCTCCTTCTGGGCGGGCGTCCCGACGCGCTCGAGCACTTCCATGTTGCCAGTATCCGGCGCCGAGCAGTTCATCGTTTCCGATGCCATCGGGTTCTTGCCGAGTTCGGCGGCGATATAGGCATAGTCGAGGTTCGACAGGCCTTCGCCGGTTTCGGCGTCCGGCAGGAAGAAGTTCCAGAGACCCTGCTTCTTGGCTTCGTCCTTGGCTTTCTCGAGGCACTCGAGCTGGCCCGGGGCGTAGGTCCAGATGTTCGGATTGCCCTCGCCGAGGCGGTGGAACTCCACGCTCATCGGGTTGACGGTTTCGGCGATGAACTTCTTGACGTGTTCGAACAGCGGCCGGACGGCCTCCGACATCCGGAGATCGTTCAGTTCGGCATATTCGTCACCGGTGCGTTGTGTATCAGGCATGGGTCTGGTTCCTCTCCCAAAGTTTCGATTTTCTGCTTGTCTTGACAGGCAGCGTAACTGACGCGCCGGGGGGCGCGCAATTTCTTTCTGGCGCTCGCGCCGGCGGCCGGACTCGGCTAGAGCCCGCCGCATGAGCCCCGTTTCGGCCCTTGTGATCCTTGTCACCGTGCTGGTGACCGCCTTCATTTCCGGCATCTTCGGCATGGCCGGCGGGCTGATCCTGATGGGCGTGCTGGCCGCCCTGCTTCCTGTGGCGACCGCGATGGTGGTCCACGGCGTGGTCCAGATGGTCTCGAACGGCTACCGGGCCTTCCTCTGGCGCAAGTACATCGACTGGCGGGTGTTCCGGCGCTACGCGCTCGGCTCGCTGGCCGCGTTCGGCCTGCTGATGCTGGTGGCCTGGCGCCCCGAGGCGCGCGCCGTCTACCTGCTGCTGGCCCTCACCTCGATGCTCGTCTGGCTGCCGAGGGGCTGGCTCAGCCTGGACATACTCAAGCGAGGCCAGGCGGAACTTGCGGGTTTTGCCGTGCAGGCCCTGAATACGCTGGGCGGTGTCGCGGGACCCTTGCTGGACATCTTTTTCGTTGCGACCCCCATGGACCGGCGCGCGATTGTCGCCACCAAGGCGGTAACGCAGGTGCTCGCCCACCTTGTGAAGATCGGCTTCTGGAGCCTGCCGCTGATCGCGGCTGCCGGGGCCGGCGGCGCTCCGGTTGTCTGGCCGCCCCTCTGGTTTTTTGCCCTGGCGATTCCGCTGTCGATGGTCGGCACCACCTTCGGCGGCAAGCTGCTCGAGCGCATGAGCGATGTCGATTTCAAGCGGGCGATGAAATGGCTGGTCACCGCCATTGGCGCGGCGATGCTGCTGAAGGCGGCGGGCTGGCTTTAGCACGGCAGGCATGCGCGTTACTCCACTCCCCGTGCGCCTTATGCCCCAGTCTCGACTATTCGGCTACTTTATCTTATGAAGAAGCCTCATCACGCCGCGTGATAGTAGAGCCAGCCGAGCATGAACCTGCGATCTCTCGATCTGAACCTCCTGCCCGTGCTGGAGGCTGTGTATGCGGAGCGCAGCCTGACGCGGGCGAGCGAGACGCTGCACATTACCCAGCCGGCCGTCAGCAACGCGCTCGCCCGGCTTCGCCTGCATTTCGAGGACCCCCTGTTCGTGCGCGAAGGGCGCGGCGTGAAGCCGACCGCGATGGCCGAAGCGCTGATGCCGGCGGTACGTGACGCGCTCGACCGGCTGCGGGCGGGTCTTGAGCCGCGCTCGGAATTCGACCCGGCGCGCTCCACACGGGTGTTCAACATTTCGGCGCGCGATGCCTCGGCCTACATGCTGGTGCCGCCGGTGGCGCGGACACTGGAAGCGGTGGCGCCCGGCCTCAGGATCGCCTGGAGCCAGATCGACCGGGCCTCGATCTCGACGGAGCTCGCCTCGGGGCGGCTCGACCTTGCCATCGATGTGCCGGACCTGCGCGGTGCCAACATGGAACGCGAGGTGCTGTTTGCGACGCCCTATGCCTGCATGCTGGCGCCGGGTCATCCGCTTGCGGACAAGAAGCTGACGGCGGAGCGGTTCTTCGCGCTGCGCCACATTGCGGTCTCCAGCCGCCGCGAAGGGCGCAGCCTCGTCGAGGAGATGGCGCGCGCGGCGGGCGGGCGGATCACGCCGGCGCTGCGCTTGCCGAACCACCAGCCCGCCATCGAAGCGGTGCGCCAGACGCAGCTGGCGCTCGTCGCGCCGCGCCCGATGGCGGAGGCCTCAGGCCTGCTGGTGCGCGACCTGCCGATTGCTGCACCGATGCTGGCGAGCGTGCTCTACTGGCGGCGCGAGAATTCCGAAGACCCGGCCCTGAGCTGGCTGCGCGGCGTGTTCGGGGAGATTGCCAAGGGGATGTGAGGGGACATCCGGGAACGAAAGACCCTCACCTCCCACATCCTCCGGATGTGGGCCCCTCCTCTCCCATTTCATGGGAGAGGGGTTGGCGCGCGCCACTGACCCCTCTCCCTCTGGGAGAGGAGGGACCCGCCGCCGAAGGCGGTGGGAGGTGAGGGCCTTGCCTCACGCCTTGCGGTATTCCTCGTCCCTCGCCTGAGCGATCCGGTCACGGACGGTTTCGGTGTCGTAGCCGAAGACTTCGAGCGCGAACTGCACCATCTGCAGGCCGGACTCGATCGCCTCCGGCACGACATGATCAGCGCCCGCTTCGGTGAGGCGGGCCATGTGTTCGCCGTCATGCGCGCGGGCGAGCACGGTAAGATCCGGGCGGATGGCGAGGGCGGCGCGCACCATCGCTTCGGCGCGTTCGGGATCGTCCACCGTGACGATCAGCATCGCCGCCCGCTCGATGCCGGTGGCGTTGAGGAACTCGGCGCGCGCAGCGTCGCCGACATAGGCGTGCAGGCCGTCCTTGCGGGCGATGCGGATCTTTTCCGGCTCCCGGTCGAGCGCCAGGATGGCGGCTTCTTCCTCGGCGAGCAGGCGCGCGATGGACTGGCCGACGCGGCCATAGCCAGCAAGAATGACGTGGCCGGTGAGGTGTTCCAGATCCATCTGCTGCGGCAGGCCGCCTTCGCCGCCGCGGCGGGTGGCAAGGTGGCGGCCAAGCTGGCCGAGCAGCGGCGTGAGCAACATCGAAAGGCCGGCCACCGCGGAGGCAAAGACGGCGGGCGCCTCGGGCATGGCGTCCGCCGCCCGTGCAGCGGTCAGGATCACGAAGGCGAACTCGCCGGCCGGCGCCAGCAACAGGGCCGCTTCGAGCGACAGTGGATGATTGCCCGCGAAGAGCCGGCAGGCCGCGTAGGCGATGGCGACCTTGACCGCAACAAGGGCGGCGAGCGCGAGCAGGATCCAGCCGAACTGCGCAGCGATGACGGGCAGATCGAGGCTCATGCCGACGGTCATGAAGAAGAGGCCGAGGAGCAGGCCTTTGAAGGGTTCAAGGTCCACTTCGGTCTGGTGCTTGAACTCGGTTTCGCCGACGAGCAGCCCGGCGAGGAAGGCGCCGAGCGCGAGGGAGAGGCCAGCGCTGTAGGTGATCGCGGCGGCGCCCACCACGGTGAGCAGCGTCAGCGCCATGAGAAAGTCCCGGCCCCCGCTGGCAGCGGCGAGGCGGAACACGCTGCCGAGCAGGTAGTTGCCGATCGCCCAGATGATGACGAGGGCGATGAAGCCGCGCACGAGCGCATCGAGCAGGACGCCCGCCATATGCGCATCGGTCTTGAGGGCGGCGAAACCGACGAAGATCAGGATCGGCGCAACCAGGATATCCTGGAACAGGAGCACGCCGAGCGCCGCGCGCCCGACCGGTTGGGCGGCCCGCTTTTCCTCGACGAGGAGCTGCATGACGATGGCGGTGGACGAGAGCGCGAGGGCGAAGCCGAGGATCATCGCGACGGGCAGGTCGAGGCCGAACGCGACGGCGACACCGGCGATGGCGATGGCGCTGAGCGCGGACTGCAAGCCTCCGGCGCCGAGCACGACGCGGCGCAGGGCCCAGAGCTTCTCGAACGAGAACTCCACGCCGAGCAGGAACAGAAGGAACAGCACGCCAAGCTCGGCAAAGGGCAGCGCCGCTTCGGCCGAGGAGATCGAGAAGAATTGCAGCACCGGGTAGTCCTGCGCGAGACGCCCGAGTGCGAACGGACCGAGCGCGAGGCCCGCGAGGATGAAGCCGATGACGGCCGGCACTTTCATCCAGCGCATGGCGGGCACGAGGATGCCCGCGGCGATGAGGAAGACGAGCAGGTCCTTGATCAGCGTCGGGCTGGGGCCGTGACCGGCGGCGGTGTTCTCGATGATCTGTTCCATGCCCGCCTCCCTTCGTCTGCCGATTCGCGACCGTTGCAATTGTGACAGTCACCCTAGGCGACGGAGGATTCGCCTGTCAGCCCCTCATGCTGCGATGCGTGCGGCTAATTTCATCTGCGGTCTGATATCCATCAGGACGAGGATCGATGCGGTCATGGCGCAGGCGTCAGGGACCCGGGTTGTTGACGACATCAAAGTCCAGCAGGTCGCCGGGCTTGCAGTCGAGCGCCTCGCAGAGCTTGGCGAGCGTTTCGAACCGCACGCCCTTGACCTTGCCGGAGCGGATCAGGGAGAGGTTTGCCTCGGTGATGCCGATGGCGGCGGCGAGATCCTTCGCCTTCATCTTGCGGCGGGCGAGCATCACGTCCAGCGTGACGATGATATCCCGTGGCATCAGATGATCTGATCACTGTCGGTCTTGATCCGCAGGCCTTCGGCGAAGACATGGCTGAGGCCGAGGATGGCGGCCCCCATCGCGGCCGTGCCGAGGGCGAGGTCGTTGACGTCCCAGATGAAGCCGCGGCCATCGCCGTTGGTCCAGCTGAGGACGGTGGGCACGATCAGGGCGCTGGCGGCCGCGGCCCAGATGAGGCCGCTGCCGGCGCTGCGCAGGGACTTGAGATTGCGCGGCGTGAAGACTTCGCCCTCGCCCGTGCGGCTGAAGAGGCCGGCGAAATCGCCCAGTACGCCAATGAAGATCAGCGTGGGCGTGTTGACGAGCAGCGCAAGGAGGAAGGCCTGCAGCACCTCTTTCCAGTTTTCCTGCGTCACCACCGTTGCGCCGACCTTGCCGGCAATGTCGGCAAGCACCGAGCCGAGCATCATCAGGAGAACAACGATGGCGGCCACCGCGAGCCAGGATGTGTCGCGCAAGGCGGCCGCTGAGGTTTCGGGCGTTTCAGTGCGGGCCATGCGATCGGTCTCCCATTTCCGGGCCCTGCATAGCTCAAAAATTATTGCCTGACAATAATTTTTTATCGTCTGAGCGCAGTTCCCGCCTGTCTCCCCGAGATCAGTCCGCCAGGGTGGGCTTGATCGCGTCGATGGCGGGCTGGCGGGCGAGGATCTTGTTGCGCCAGTAGGCGCCGTTGGCGATGGGCTTCAGGCGTTCGGCCTCGGCCATCGCGGCGGCGTGGACCTGACCGGGCTCCACCACCTTGTCGAGCCAGCCGACGGGTACGGCTTCGTCCGGCGTATAGAGGCGGGCCTGCACGAGGGCTTCGGTGAGGTACATCGGGTTAAGGCGGGCGCGGGGAAGCTCGACGCCGAAGCCCGGCAGCGTCATGCCATTGACGGTTTCGTTGGCGCCGATCTTGTAGGGCCCGCGCGCGCCGATGCGGGTGTCGGCGCCGAGCAGCATGAAAGCGCCCATGGCGATGGCGTGGCCGGTGGCGGCGATGATGATCGGCTGTTTCGAAGTGAACAGGCGGAAGGCGAGCTTGCCGCCGCCATTGACGAGGCGGCGCACGTCTTCCGGCGCCGACGTCGCCAGGAACTTGAGATCGAAGCCGGCGGAGAAACGCTCGGGCCGGCCCATGAGGATGATGACGCTGGCAGACTTTTCCGCTTCGTCGAGCGCGGCATTGATGGCGTCCAGCATGACGAGGCTGATGGCGTTGGCCTTGCCGTCATCCATCGTGATGAGGGCGATGTCGTTTTCGATCTTGACGGTGGCGGTCATGGGCGGCTCCTGAAGTTGTTTTCAGTTGGGCGTTTTGACTTTGGGGAAAGCAAGAGCCCTCACCTCCGTGTACGGAAAAATTCCCGGAGCAGGTCTCCCGCCTCGACTTCATTTGCGTCATCCTGTTCGACCTCCGGGCGCCAATGGCACGTCTTCTGTTCGAAGAAGCGCGGGCCGTGCAGGATTGCGCCGCCCTTCGGGTCTGAGGCAGCGAAGATGACCTTGCCGATGCGGGCGAAGCTGATCGCGCCGGCGCACATCGCGCAGGGCTCCAGCGTGACGTAGAGATGCAGGCCGGTGAGGCGGTAATTGCCGAGCCGGGACGCCGCCGAGCGCAGCGCGATGATCTCGGCGTGCGCGGTGGGGTCGTGCGCCATCACGGGCGCGTTGGCGCCCTCGCCAATGATCTCGCCGGTGGCCGGATCGATGATGACAGCGCCGACGGGGACTTCGCCGGCGTCAGCGGCCAGCCGGGCGAGTTCGAGGGCGCGGGACATCGGCGGTATGCGGTTCATGAGAGGATGTCGCCGGCGTAACCACCCACTTTCAGTTCTGCGGCAATTGTCCCGAGGCGCCGATCAAGGGTGCGCAGTTCTGCAGGCGGCGACACCATGACCGAAGCCAGCAGGTGCACATCGACGAGACCAATTCCGCGAGAAAAGAGGCGACGCGACTCGATCAATGCAAGGGCCTCCTCATCTGAAACGCGGCTGACCGGCGGAAGTCTGGAGAGGTCACCCAGCGTCTGGGCCCGGCGCCTGAGCGAACCCATCGCGATTTCACCCAGGACGAAGGGATGCATGACGACCCGGCCGGACTGAAGGAAAGTGGCCAACGAGACGTCTGCCGGCCCGAAATGCTCAACCCACACAGACGTGTCGAAGAGTATCATCCGGCCGCATCGTCCGGCGGAAACCGGCGGCGCGGCGGCGCCTTAAGCCCCGGCTCCTTGCCGGCGAGCAGCGCAAGGCGGCGCGCTGCCTCCCGTGCGATCAGAGCCTTGAGCGCTTCGCGCAGCAGCGCAGGCGTTTCGGCGATGCCAGTATATTCGGCGGCTTTTGCCATGAGTTCGTCATCGAGGTTGACCGTTGTGCGCATAAGACGTTCTCCAAGCTTGCATCAAAAATAGCATCAATTGATGCAATTGTCGAGCACTGCTTCAGCGCGTGATATCCTCTCCGTTCGCGAGGAAGTCCTTCATGGAGGCCATCGCGCTGTCGGATTTGAGGACGACGTGGAAGCCATGCTGCTCTTCGCGGGTGCCGTCCACCAGGCCCCAGGTGAGGGCGCCGCGCACGAGGCGCTTGGCATGGGCGAGGCCTTCGGGGCCGCGCGTCGAGAGTTCGGCCGCGATGGCCAGCGCATCGCCGACGGCGTCTGCCGCGACGGCATTGACGAGGCCGAGGGCTAGCGCGCTTGTCGCATCGACCGTCTGTCCCCGGAGGATGAATTCGAGCGCCCTCGCCTCGCCGATCATGCGCGGCAGGCGCTGCGTGCCACCGCCGCCGGGAAAGATGCCGATGCGGGTTTCCGGCAGGCCGATCAGCGGCACCTGGTTGCCCGCGATGCGCAGGTCGCAGGCGAGCGCGAGTTCGAAGCCGCCGCCCATGCAGACGCCGTTGATGGCGGCGATGACCGGCTTGGGCGAATTGAACACGGCCTGGATCATGTCGGCGAAACCGCCGCGCTCGAAATCATCGGGTTTCAATTGCCCGGCGCGAACGGCCTCCCCGACAGCGATGATCTCGGCCACATCATAGTGGCGCACGAACACATCGTCCGTACCCGTCAGGACGAGGACGCGGATGGCGGGGTCCGCCACTGCCGCCTGTACGGCGGCGAGCATCAGGCCCGCACCTTCGGCGGTCATGTAATGTCGCGGCGGATTGGCATAGCGGATGAAGCGCACCGCGCCGTGCGTGGAGGTTGTGACTTCGGCCATGGTGCATCTCCCTGTGCCTTTTGCTGAAGACTGCGCCTCGCTGCCGCGGCTGGCAAGGCTGTGCAGCGGCACAGGGCATGCTAAAGCGCCGAGAGACGCCAGCCGGAACCAGCCCATGCGCATCATCGCCGGAACCCATAAAGGCCGTAGCCTTATCGCCCCGAAGGGGATGGGCACGCGGCCAACGAGTGACCGCACGCGCGAGAGCCTGTTCAATGTCATCGCGCATGCCGATTGGGCGCCGCCGATCGAAGGCGCGCGGGTGATCGACCTGTTCGCGGGCTCCGGCGGGCTGGGGCTCGAAGCGATGAGCCGGGGCGCCGCCTTCTGCCTGTTCGTGGAAACCGATCATGCGGCGCGCGGCGCGATCCGCGACAATATCGAGGCGCTGGGCCTGTTCGGGAACACGCGTCTGCACCGGCGCTCGGCGACAGATCTGGGGCCGAAGCCGGCGGGCGTCGGCGGGCCGTTCACGCTGGCCTTCCTGGATCCGCCCTATCACAAGGGGCTGGTCGAGCCTGCGCTGGCGTGCCTGGCGGGCGGCGGATGGCTGAGCGAGGACGCGCTGGTGGTGGCCGAGACGGGCGCGGATGAGATGCTGATGTTTGCCGGCTGGACGCTGATCGACGCGCGCGACTATGGCGCCGCGCGCGTGAGTTTTCTGAAGACAATGTAATCTGTCTACGGAATTTTTCGGCAGATCAGCCGACCAGATCGGTCGCGAAGCATTTCTTGACGCCGCGTTCGACTTTCGAGGCATGATAGGTGATGCCGTATTCCGTGCTGCGGAACATGTAGCCCTTCACCGCGCGCTGGACGCGGAAGCAGGACACGCCGGACTCCGGATAGGTGAAGCAGGCGGCGGGCGCGTCGGTGATCGTCAGCAGGCCTTCGATCCGGCGGCCGCCATACTCATAAACGGTGCGTCCACCCGGCTCGATACACTCGTTCCAGCGCGCGCCGGTACCGAGTTCGACGCCGGAAATGCGCACGCCGTAAAGCTCAGCCTGCATGGCCTTCTGCGTCATCAGCTCGTTCGGGCTGGACGTGTCTGCGGCCGCAGGACCGGTAGCTGCGAACGCAAGCAGGAGGCAGCAGGCAAGGCGTTTCATGCGGGGCCGATCCCTCGAAGCCGGTGGCACGAGCTTATCGCAGGTTCAGCCGTCAAGGAACTCCTTGCGGATGTCGAAGCTGGATGTGTCGGTGCCGACATGCACGGCGCATTCGCGCAGCCAGCGGTCGGCTTCGGTGCGGCCGAGATCGCGCAGTTCGGTGAGCAGGCGCCAGCGCGTGTCATATTTCGAGGCGAGGCCGTAGCCGATGAGGTCCTGCCCGCCGCGGATCGCGTGGACGTTCAGGCGGCGGTATTTCTTCATCAGGGGCGCCTTCAGCATGCCGTCATCGATCAGGCGCTGGACGAAGGCGATGGCGCGCAGCTCACCGATCAGGGAGGCGTTGAAGCTGATCTCGTTGAGGCGTTCCTGGATTTCGGCGGCGCGCTTCGGCGTGCCGGGGCGTTCCAGCGGATTGAGGATGACGAGCAGCACATCCGGCGGCGCGCCGGAATAGATCAGCGGGAAAAGGCTGGGATTGCCCATATAGCCGCCGTCCCAATAGGGCGTGCCGTCAATCTCGACCGCCTGGAAACTCTGCGGCAGGCAGGCCGAGGCGAGCACGGCGTCGGCGGTAATCTCGTCCTTGGAAAAGACGCGGGCCTTGCCGGTCTCGACATTCGTGGCGGAGATGAACAGCGTCAGGCCCGAGGCGCGGACGGCTTCAAAATCGATCTGGTCCTCGACGAGGCGGCGCAAGGGATTGAAGTTGAACGGGTTGAGATCGTAGGGGCTGGCGAGGGATTGCAGGGCGGTGGCGAAGGCAAAGCCCGCCGGACCGAAGGCGCCGAGCGCTGCGCTCGATTCCGAAATGCGCCGCCACAGGGCCTCAAGCTCCGCGCGGGCGCCCCCGGGGCCGCCTTTGGCAAGGCCGGCGGCATAGGCCACCGCATTCATGGCGCCGGCCGATGTGGCCGAGATCGCCGAGATGTTAAGGCTCTCGTCCTCGCTCAGACGGTCGAGCACGCCCCAGGTATAGGCGCCGTGGGCCCCGCCGCCCTGCAGGGCGAGGCTGATCGGGCGGCGTTTTCCGTTGGCCTTGGCCATGGCGGGGACTCCTTTGCGCGCTGTGCCTGCCCCTGCTATCGGAGGACGCACGCCGCCGCCAGACACGAGTCCTTGATGCCGCCCTCAGAAGACCAGGTTGCCTCCGGTGCGCGCAGCCTCACCATCGATCACCTCGGCGCGCAGGGCGACGGGCGCGCGCAGGAGGCGGGCGCCTGGGTCAGCGTGCCGTTCGCGCTGGCGGGAGAGACCGTGCGCGTGGCGGGCGAAGGCGAACGGCTGAGGCTGGTGGATGTTGTAAAGGCGTCGCCCGACCGTGCGGCCCCGGCCTGCCGGCATTTCGGACGGTGCGGGGGCTGTACATTGCAGCATATGGCACCGGCGCCCTATGCGGCCTTCAAACGCGATCTTATCCTCCGTACACTGAAGGCACGCGGGCTGGACGCTGATGTGGCCGAGGCCTGGGTCACGCCGCCCGGTTCCCGGAGACGCGCGGCGTTTGCGGCGAAGCGGGCGGGCAAGCAGGTGGTGGTGGGGTTCCACGCGCGGCGCAGTCATGAGCTTGTGGCGCTGACGGAGTGTCCCGTGGCGCGTCCCACCATTGTGGCTGCCTTGCCGCGCCTGACAGAGATCGCGGGGTTTCTGCTGGGTGGCAAGGACGAGATCGGCCTGCTGGTCACGGAGACGGCGGCAGGGCTCGACCTGCATATCACCGGCCTCGCGAAGGACGTGAAAGCACTAGCCCGCGCGGAAGCCACGAGCGCGGCGCTGCGGGCGGGATTCGCGCGGGTTTCGATTGAAGGCGCGGACGTGCTGACAGAGCGGCCGCCGAGCCTGCAGGCCGGCACCGCCACGATGTATCCGCCGCCCGGCAGCTTCCTTCAGGCGAGCGCCGAGGCCGAGGCGGAGATGGAGCGGATCGTGCGCGAACACCTCAAGTTCGCGCTGAGGGTCGCTGACCTTTTCTCCGGATGCGGAACATTCGCGCTGCGCCTGGCAGCCGAATCCAGCGTTCTGGCCGCCGAAGGCAATGCGGCGGCGATCGAGGCGCTGAAGGCTTCGGTGCGGGGCGCGCATGGTCTGAAGCCGGTCACGGCCGAAGTGCGCGACCTTTTCCGCAATCCGTATGGCGCAGCCGAGCTGTCGCGGCTGGACGGCGTCGTGCTGGATCCGCCGCGCGCCGGCGCGGCCGCGCAGGTGGCGGAGCTGGCGAAGTCCCGCGTGCCGAGGATCGCCTATGTCTCCTGCGATCCGGCGACGCTGGCGCGCGACCTGCGCACTCTGGTGGACGGCGGCTACCGGATCGTCCGCATACATCCGATCGACCAGTTCCTCTGGTCGGCGCATGTCGAGGCGGTGGCCCTTCTGGAGCGCGCACCATGAGCGACAAGCCACAACCCGCCGTCGGCACGGTCTGCTTCAGGGGCGAGGACGTGCTGCTGATCCGGCGCGGCACGAAACCGCTGGCGGGGGATTGGTCAATCCCCGGCGGGCGGATCGAGTTCGGAGAACGGGCCGAGGCGGCTGCGCTGCGCGAGCTGCTGGAGGAGACCGGCGTGACGGCGCGCCTGTGCGGCCTCGTGGATGTGGTGGACGCGATCTTCACCTCGCGCACGACCGGCGCGGTGGCGCGGCACTACCTGCTGTTCGACTATGCGGCGGTCTGGGTATCCGGCGACGCGGTCGCGGGCGACGACGCAGACCATGCCGAGTGGATATCCCCCTCGCGGCTGGCCGAGTTGCCGCTCTGGGAGGAGACACGGCGGGTGATCGAGGCGGCGCGGGCGCTCGCCGCCAAAACCGCCCCTTGACCCGCCCTAGCGTCAGGCCGTCTAGACTTTGGTCAACCAAGATAATTCAGGGAGGAATTCAGCCATGACCTACAAACCCTTCGACCTCAGCGGCAAGGTCTGCGTCGTCACCGGCGGCAACAAGGGCATCGGGCTCGGCATGGTGGAGGCGCTGGCCGCGTCCAACGCCGATGTCGTGATCTGGGGCCGCAAGGCCGACGACAATGCCGCCGCCGTCGCGTCGGCCTCCAAGCTGGGCACCGGCAAGGTCAAGGCCTGGGTCGTTGATGTCGGCGAGGAAGACCAGGTCGTGAAGGCGATGAAAGAGGCCGAAGAAGAATTCACGCGCATCGATACCTGTATCGCGAACGCGGGGGTCGGCCGCGGCGCGGCAGGCTTCGAGACCATGACGCTGGATACCTGGCGCTATAACCAGCGAATCAATTCCGAGGGCGCCTTCTTCACGCTTCGCGAGGCCGCCAAGTCGATGGTGGCGCGGGCCAAGGCGGGCGATCCGGGCGGCAGCCTGGTCGGCACCGCCTCGCTGGCCGGGATTGAAGGCGCAGGCCGCAACCAGGCCTACGCCCATACCAAGGGCGGCCTGATCGCCATGATGAATGCGTGCGCTGTCGAGTATGGCCGCTACGGCATTCGCGCCAACTCCGTGCTGCCCGGCTGGATTGCCACCGACATGACCGAAGGCGCGCAGGGCCAGGAAGTGTTCAACACGAAGGTGATTTCACGCGTGCCGATTCGCCGTTGGGGCGAGCCGGCCGATTTCGGCGGCATCGCGGTGTACCTCGCTTCCGACGCCTCGAAGTACCATTCGGGCGACACGCTGGTCATCGATGGCGGCTACGCGAAGTTCTGAGCCGGACGCTGCCTAAACAAATCGGCACAAAGAAAAAGGCCGCTTCCCGAAGGAAGCGGCCTTATCTTTTAGACCGGTAACCCGATCGCTCTGAGCTTACTCAGGCGTGGTGGTCGTGGTCGTTTCGGTGGTCGTTTCGGTCGTGGTGACTTCTTCGACAGCGCCTTCGACAGCTGCAGCAGCGTCAACTGCAGCGCCTTCGACGACTTCGGTCGTCTCGGTCACAACTTCGGTCGTCTCTTCGACAACTTCGGTGGCAACTTCTTCGACGGTGGCTTCTTCAGCGGCCGGAGCAGCTTCTTCGGTCGCGCCGCAAGCGGCGAGGACGAGGGCGGATGCGGCAGCAGCAGCAAGGACGAGCATTTTCATGATGGTAGTACCCCTGTTGAGTGTTCTTGCGAACGGGCGGGCTTTAACACCACTTCAACATTGCCGAAAGTTAATTTTTCAGCTGTGTTGATCCGTCGCGGTTCGGTTGGACATGGCCCCGGCCGCCTAAGGACGGGGATCGTTCAAAGCCGGCCTGCCAATTACTCGGCAGCGGCTTCTTTGGTAACGCCATCTTCGGCGGGAGCTTCGGCCGGGCCGACTTCGCCCTCGGCTTCGACTTCAGCTTCAACGGCTTCGGCTTCACCATCGGTTTCGGCTGCAACGGCTTCCACGGCCGCTTCAGCTTCCACGATTTCGCCTTCGACGACTGGCTCAGCATAGGCAGCACCAGCGAGGAAAAGAGCGGAGGCCGCGACTGCAAACAGTTTTGTCATGGAAAGTTTCTTCTCTCTGACATCCTGCCCGGCAGATTATTCTGCGGACTTGCGCGCTCTTGGCCAAAGATCAGGGCCAGATTACGGCAAAGACGCGGCAATCCTGTTCCATGCAGGCTCTTTGAGCGTCATCGATCAAGACTCTTGCGTTGACGCGGCGGCGTCCGCCTAAGCGGCAGGCATCGCTGCCTTAACCCACGGAGACCTCCAATGGCGCTGAAAACCCGGCTGACGGACCTGTTGAAAGTCGAGCATCCCATCATGCTCGCGGGCATGGGCGGGGTTTCCTATGCGGAAGTCTGCGCCGCCATGTGCAATGCCGGCGGCTACGGCGTGCTGGGGATGGCGGGAACCTCGCCGCAATTCATCGCCGGGCAGATGAAGCGCGTGCGCGAACTGACGGACAAGCCGTTCGGCGTGGACCTTTTGGCGGCTAGCCCCGAAAGCCTCGAAGAATCGGTCGACGTGATCATCAAGGGCGGTGCTGATTCGTTCGTGGCCGGGCTCGGCGTGCCGCTGCCGATCATGGCGCGGCTGAAGGCGGGCGGCGTCAAGGTCATGGTCGTCGGCGGCGCGGTGAAGCACGCGATCAAGGCCGAGGAAGCGGGCTGCGACGCGGTGATTCTGCAGGGCGGCGAAGGCGGCGGCCATACCGGCCTTGTCGGCACGATGCCGCTGGTGGCGCAGGCGGTCGAGGCGGTGAAGATCCCGGTCATCGCCGCCGGCGGCATCTATGACGGGCGCGGCCTCGCGGCGGCCCTCGCGCTCGGCGCCGAGGGCGTGTGGATGGGCACGCGCTTCATCGCTTCCGCCGAAGCGCATGCCGCGAACATGTACAAGCAGGCGGTCGTCGAAGCCGGTGATACCGATACGACCCGAACGCGCTGCTATTCCGGCAAGCCGATGCGCTGCCGCACCAATGACTACATCAATGACTGGGAAACCCGCCCGCAGGACATCAAGCCCTTCCCGTTCCAGGCGATCCATTCGACCCAGACCGGCGTCATCGGCGGCATCGGCGGCATCACGGACGAAGCGAAACTGAATCCGGAGACCAGCTGCTTTGCGATGGGCCAGTCGGCCGGCGGCGTGCGCGAGGTCAAGCCGGTGGCGGCGATCGTCGCCGACATCATGCGCGATGCCGAGGCGGCCATCGCCCGCACGGCGGCGCTGCGGGTCAAGACCAATGCCTGATCCGGTTCGCGTTCACGCAGGCGCCGGGGTGACCGAGATCACGCTGGACCGCCCGCCCGTGAACGCGGTGGACCTGCCGGCGATCGAGGCGCTGACCGCCGCCTTCGCCGGGGCCTCCAAGGCTTTGCCGGTTATCCTGACCGGAGGCGGCGACGTCTTCTCCGCCGGCGTCGATACGAAGGCTTTCGGCAGCTACGCGCCAGCGGAAAAGGCGGCGATGATCCGCGCGATCACACGGATGACATCCGTCATTCTGTCGCACCCCGCGCCGGTGGTCGCCGCCGTGAACGGGCATGCGCTCGGCGGCGGTTTCGTGCTGATGCTGTGCGCCGACGTTCGGCTCGTCACTGGGGCGCCCGCAGCACGTTTCGGCCTGACCGAAGCGAAAGCCGGTGTGCCGTTCCCGGCCGGACCGCTTGAGATCATACGCGCCGAAGTGGAGGCGAACCTGCTGCGGCGGCTGACCCTGACGAGCGCCGTTATCGGCGCGGCCGACCTTTCGGCGCACGGTCTCGCCGACCAGCTTGTCGCGCCGCCGGACCTGCTCGAGACAGCGCACCGGGCGGCGCTTGCAACGGCCGCGCAACCGGCCTTCGGCGTGGTGAAGCGTCAGGTACGATCCGGCCTGATCCAACGCGTGAAGGCGCTCGCCGAGTCGGGCGATGACCCGCTCGCGCGCGCCTTCGAGACTTGATGCCGGAGCGCCGTGGAAACTCTGCGCCGATCTGGGCATTTGATCCGCTCATTGAAAAGGCGTATGCCGCCGCTCGCGCCAAGGGACCGGAGTCCCCCGGCTGCATGCAAAGAGACTGACCGAGGCCCTAGATGACAGGTTCCCCCCAAGCGCCGGACCCCTCATCTCAGGGCGCGGGATCACCCCCGGATCCACATGCACCGGATACCTATGCCCCTTCGGCGCATGGGCATGGCAAAGACAAGTTCTGGGCGCTGGCCGTGGGCGCGGCCGGGGTTGTGTACGGCGATATCGGCACCAGCCCGATCTATGCATTCCGCGAATCCCTGCATGGCGCGATGGGCGACGGGCTGACACGCGGCGAAGTGCTCGGCGTCATCTCGCTGATGCTCTGGGCTTTGATCTTCGTCGTGACGATCAAATACGCGATTTTCGTCATGCGGGCCGACAACAAGGGTGAAGGCGGCGTGCTGGCGTTGATGGCGCTGGCGCAGCATGCAATTGGCCGGCGAACCGGCGCCGTGTTCCTTCTCGGCGTCGCAGGTGCTGCGCTGTTTTATGGCGACGCCATCCTGACGCCGGCCATTTCTGTGCTTTCGGCCGTTGAAGGCCTGAAGCTCGCGATACCCGGGTTCGATCCATCCTTTGTTCAGCCGGTCGCCATCGGCATCCTGATCGCCCTGTTTGTTGCGCAGGCGCGCGGCACCGGAAAGGTCGGCCTCGTCTTCGGCCCGCTGATGGTCATCTGGTTTCTGGTGCTGGGCGCGCTGGGACTTTACCACATCACCGACGATCCCGGCATCTTCGCGGCGCTGAACCCGGCGCACGCCTTCGGTTTCCTGACCTCCCACGGCGCGACAGCATTCATCGTTCTGGGATCGGTGTTCCTTTGCGTAACGGGCGCCGAAGCCCTGTACGCAGACATGGGTCATTTCGGCAAACGCCCGATCCGCGCCGCGTGGATCTGGTTCGTGTTTCCGTGTCTGGCTCTCAACTATCTCGGCCAGGGCGCGATGGTCCTGGCGCATCCCGAGCGGGCGAGCGATCCCTTCTTCCTGATGGCACCGGATTGGGGCCTCCTGCCACTGTCGATCCTGACCGTCACCGCCACGATCATCGCCAGCCAGGCCGTGATTACCGGCGCCTTCTCGCTCACGCAGCAGGCCATCCAGCTCGGCCTGCTGCCGCGCCTCGAAATCCGGTTCACGAACGAGGAGCAGCGCGGGCAGGTCTACATGCCCCAGATCAACTGGTTGCTGCTGGTGGGCGTGATTGCCCTCGTGGTGGTGTTCCGTTCGTCGAGCAATCTCGCGTCGGCCTACGGCATCGCCGTTACCGGAACGATGCTGGTTGATAGCTTCCTCATCTACATCGTGATGACGAGGCTCTGGAAGTTCAAACCCTGGATGGCTTACGCCATCGTGACGCCGTTCATCATCGTCGACTCCGCCTTCTTCGGCGCGAACCTCCTGAAGGTGATGTCCGGCGGCTGGTTCCCGCTTCTGCTGGGCGGCTTCCTGCTGTTCACGATGCTGACCTGGGTGCGCGGCTCGGCGATCCTGATGGAGAAATCGAAGCGCAATTCGGTGCCCATGCTGGACCTGATCGAATCGCTGAAGTCCGGACCGCCGGCCCGCGTCAAAGGGACGGCCGTCTTCCTGACCGGCGATCTCTCGTCGGCGCCGATGGCCCTGATGCACAACCTGAAGCACAATAAAGTGCTGCACGACCGGAACGTGATCTTGCAGGTGTTCACGGCAGATACGCCGCGAGTGGCCGAGGAGAACCGGGCGGTGATCCGGCAGCTCAGCGAGGACTTCACCGCCATCGAACTCTACTTCGGCTTCATGGAAACGCCCAACGTGCCGCGGGTACTTGGCCTGCTCCGAAAAGCTGGCGGGCCGAAATTCGACATCATGAGTACGAGCTTTTTCCTTGGCCGGCGCACGGTGTTGCCGTCGCACAAGGGGGGCATGCCGTACTGGCAGGACCAGCTCTACGTGGCGCTCGCCCGCTCGTCGGCGAACGCGACGGACTTCTATCACATCCCATCCGGCCGCGCGGTCGAGCTGGGTGCGCAGATCGTCGTCTGACCGCCCGCTTCTGTAACGCCCCGCAGCCTGTTACGTTGCCGTGCATCGCGAGCGCGGTCCGGCAGGAGCAGTCTTGAAATTGGGAACCATCATTCTGGGCGTCACGCTGGCCGCCGTCCTGCTCGGGGGCTGCTGGCTATACACGCCGGACAAATCTCGCGCGGTGCTGGAGACGGCCTACCTGCGCGACGCGAGCGACATGGTGGCGGTGGCGGGCACGCAGCTGCACGTGCGCGATGACGGGCCAAGAGGCGCGCCCGCGATCCTGATGCTGCACGGCTTCGGCTCCAGCCTGCACACGTTCGAGCCCTGGGCGCAGGCGCTCAAGGACGAGTACCGCGTGGTGTGGATCGACCTGCCCGGCTCCGGCCTCTCGCCGCCCGATCCCACGGGCGATTATACCGACGCGCGGACGATCACACTGATCCTCGTGTTGCTCGATGAACTCGGCATCGACAAGACGACGCTGGTCGGCAACTCGATCGGCGGCCGGATCGCCTGGAACATGGCGGCCGATCATCCGGAGCGCGTGGACAAGCTGGTGCTCATATCGCCCGACGGATTTGCGAGCCCCGGCTTTGCCTATGGCGAGACGGCCGATGTGCCCGCGATGATGCAGGCGATGCGCTTTACCCTTCCCAAGGACGCGATCCGGCCAAACCTCGCCGCCAGCTACGGCGATCCCGGCCGGCTGACCGAGGCGACCGTCAAACGCTATCACGACCTGATGCTGGCGCCTGGCGGCCGCAGCGCGCTGCTGAAGCGCCTGCAACAGACCGTACTGACTGATCCCGCGACGCGCCTGCCGCTGATCAAGGCGCCGGTGCTGCTGCTCTGGGGCAAGAAGGACCGGCTGATCCCGTTCAGCAATTCCGCCGACTATACGAAGTTGCTGCCGGACAGCCGCCTCGTCGCGTTCCCGAAACTTGGCCATGTGCCCATGGAGGAAGACCCGGCAGAATCGCTGAAACCGCTGCGGGCGTTTCTGGCAGGCGAGGACGAGACCGGCAAAGCCAGGTAAACTTCCGCAAGATTTATCAAAACCCGTTGTGCCAGTGTCGGCCTGCAACAGGGAGCGATCTTGATGGCCGACAGCGACATGCAGGCCCGCCAGTCCTACCTCGACCGGATCGAGCGCGTCCGGACGCACATCCGCGCTCATCTCGACGCGCCGCTTGACCTCGACGCCCTCGCAGAGGTCGCCTGCCTGTCGCGGTTCCATTGGCACCGGATCTACCAGGCGATGACCGGCGAGACGACGGCGCAGACCGTTCGCCGGCTCAGGCTGGCGCGCGCGGCGGAAGATCTCGCGCATTCGCCGCGTTCGCTCACCGCCATCGCGGCGCGCGCAGGCTACACGTCACAAGCGGCCTTCACGCGGGCCTTCACCGCGGCGCACGGCCTGGCGCCCGCCACATTCCGGCAGACCGGAATGCATGCCGCACTCCAGCAAGCGATCCGGGAGGACAACGCAATGGCATTCAATATCGATATCCGCCGCCTGCCGGCCCGGCCTGCCGTCGGCTTGCTGCACAAGGGCGCCTTCGTGGAGATCGGCGAGACGTTCGAACGCCTGTTCGGGCTTCTGGGGGCGCACGGCTTGACGCCCCATTTGCGCGGACCGTTTGGCCGCTACCGCGACGGTCCGGACGGCATTCCGGTCGAAGACCTGCGCTCGCATGCCTGCGCATTCACGGACGTTCTGCTCGTGCCGCCTGCGCCGCTCGAAGCGTTCGAGGCGGGCGGCGGAACCTATGGCGTTCTGACCTACAAAGGGCCCTATTCAGCCATGAAGCCCGCCTATGACTGGCTGTTCGGCGTCTGGCTGCCGGGCTCCGGACGCGAAGCGCGCGATGACTTTGTGCTGGAGATCAATCTCAACACGCCGATGGATACCGCGCCGGCGGACCTGCTGACCGAAATCTGCCTGCCGTTGGAGGACTGACGATGCCGCGCCGGAGCTGGGCCGAAAAACTCGCTTGCGACAAGCCGCCCGAAGTGAAGCTTTGTCCGAAGGATTTTGCCGACATCAAGCGCGGGCAAACCATGTTGCTGACGACTCCCCGGGATATCGCGAGCGCCATCCGCAAGATTCCTCACGGTCAGGAGATGGATATCAAAGCGTTGCGCGCGGCACTGGCACGGGCCTTCAAGGCCGAGACGGCGTGCCCGGTCGTCACCGGCATCCATTTGCACACCGTCGCGGAACGTGTCGGAGAGCAACTTGAGGCCGGCGCGCGGCCGGAGGATGTGATCCCGGTCTGGCGGGCGATGCCCGACGGCGCACCGATCTGGAAGCGCATCGAAAATGGCCGTGCGGAACTTCTAGCCCGGCGCCGGGCCGAAGACTTGGGCGTGTGACGTTTCAGATCGTGGCGGCGAGATGATTGTAGAGCGCGCGCACGCACCGGTCGGATTTCAGGTCTTCGTGCATGACCAACCAGACCGGCAGGCTCGCCGCGAACACATCCGGCAACACGCGGCGCAAGGCCGGCATCCGGGCGGCGATCTGCTGCTGGCAGATGCCGATGCCGAGCCCCGCACGCAGGCACGCGAGCTGGCCAAGGTCGCTGTCACAGCGCAGCGAAAAATCGGACGGCTGGACCGGGCGGCCATCAAGGTTGAAGGACGACAGCCGCCCGAAATCCCGGTCGAGGCCGATCAGGTCATGCTGCAAGAGGTCCATCGCCGAGCGGGGTTCGCCGCGGCGGGCGAGATAGGTTTCGTGCGCATACAAACCAAGTTCGTAATCGGCCATCTTGCGCGCGACCAGCTTGCCTTGCTCCGGGCGCACCATCCGGACCGCGATATCGGCGTCCCGGCGCAGGAGGTCCTGGCGCACATTGCTGAGGTGCAGCTCGATCCGCACGGCCGGGTATTCTGTACGAAACCGCTCCAGCAGAGGCGGCAGGATCTCGGCGCCGACAATCTCGCTCGACGTGATCCGTACGACGCCTTGCAGGCTCTCCGGTTCGCTGACAGCCGTGCGCAACAGGGTTTGCGTGATCGTCTCGAGCTGGTCCGCGCCGGGCGCCAGCGACGAGGCCAGCGGTGTCGGGATGAGACCGGACTGAGAGCGGGTGAACAGTTGTCCGCCGAACGCCTCTTCCAGCGCCGAGATGTGCCGGCCGGCCGTCGGTTGCGATATCGAGAGGGCGCGCGCCGCGGCGGAAAGGCTGCCCGTTTCGAGGACCGCCTTGAACGTTTTCCAGTAATCCCAGCTCACTTGCCGCTGTACCATACGTTTTTGTATAATCACTCTACTCAATCATGCAATTCTAAATGATCTCAAGTCGCGGGAAGGTCAGGCCATCAACCCAGCCAAGGACCTTGCCATGACACGCTCCGCCGCCCTCCTGCTCGCCTCCGTCTCGATTGCGGCTGTCGCCGCCTGCGCGCTCGCCCCGCAAAAGGAAATCGTCACCGAGGCGCACCTGCCCGCCAGCCCGGACGCAGCCTGGGCCGTTCTGTCGGACGGCGCCCGGTACGGCGAATGGAACCCCTTCATCGTGTCGATGGAGGGTGAAGTTCGCGAGGGCGCGCGCCTGCGCAACACGATGCAGCCTGCGCCCGGCCAGACCATGACCTTCACGCCGAAGGTTCTTGCCGCAGAACCGGGAAAGGAACTGCGATGGATCGGCCGGCTCGGCGTGCCCGGACTGTTCGACGGCGAGCACTATTTCCTGCTGTCCGCAACCGAGACAGGCACAAAGCTCGTTCACGGCGAGAAGTTTTCCGGCCTCCTGCTCTGGTTTGTGGATGTGCAGAAGTTCGAGGCAAACCTTGCCGACATGAATGCGGCCCTGATCCGCCGGCTTGCTCAGCCGTCTGACGAAGTGGCTCCCACGCCGTAAGCGGTTCAGGTCAGAGCCAGCCGCGCCACTTGAAGAAGTGATAGGGCAGCACCGCAGACAGGACCATCAGGACCAGCGCCATCGGATAGCCGTACGCCCAATCCAGTTCCGGCATGTACTTGTAGTTCATGCCATAGATCGACGCGATCAGCGTCGGCGGCAGGAAGACCACAGCGGCAACCGAGAAGATCTTGATGATCGCAGTCTGCTGGATGTTGATCATGCCGAGTGTCGCATCGAGCAGGAAGTTGATCTTCTGAGTGAGAAAACCGGCATGATCGCGCAAGGCCTGCACGTCAATGGCGAGAGTCTTGATCCGGTGATCGATCACTTTGCCGGGCTTGCGCTCGGTCGCCAGCGACGTGTCGAACGCCAGCAGGCGCTGGAGGGAAATCAGGCTGTCCTGGATCTTCGAGATCAGGTCACCCTTGTGGCCGACTTCCACGAGCACGGCCTGGAAATCGCATTGCCGCGTGTTCGGCTTGCCCGCCCCCGCTTTCTTTTCCTCATTCGCGGCCGCGTTGCGGACGCTGGCCGGTGCCTGTGTGAAGAAGACCTTCTGCGACAGCATGTCGAGATCATGTCCCGCGCGCTCCAGAAGATCGCCGATCCGTTCGATGATGCCTTCCAGTATGCCGATGAGGATCTGGTCGGCAGAGAATGTGCCGTTCTTCTGGCAACGCGCAACGAAGGTTTCGATCGCGCGCGGCTCCTCATATCGCACGGTGATGATCTTCTCGTTGATCAGGATGAACGTGATCGGTGAGACGTTGACCATATCGTCGTCTGTGCGCGACAGCATGTTGGCGGTGAGGAAATGCGCCCCGTCTTCAGAATAGAGACGGCTCGACAATTCGATCTCGCTCATCTCCTCGAGCGTAGGCACGCCGATATTGAATGCCCGCTCCAGCGCGGTTTCCTCGTCCGGCGTGGGTCTCAGCACATCGATCCAGATGGCGGTGTCCATGCTGCCCAGGTGGTCCCCGGCCAGCACGAACCGGCCGGATTCATTCGAATAGGTTCGGATCATCGGCGCCTCGCCATCAGGTCGTTAACTTGCCCCGTGTGCGGCAAGTCGCGCCCGTGTGCAATCCGGCGCTACTGCGGAGGCGTCAGGCGCAACAGTCGCGCGTCTGCCTTGTCCTCAAGCACGTAGACGGCGCCGTCCGGGCCTTCCTCGACCTCGCGCACGCGCTTGCCCCATTCATAGCGCGCCGCCTCCGCTGCCTTGCCGTCGGCGGTGATGGCGACACGTACCAGCGCTTCGGATGACAGCCCGCCGATCAAGGCGTTGCCCGCCCAGGCCGGAAACAGCGCGCCTTCGTAGATGTCGAGCCCGGCGGGGCTGATCGCCGGCACCCAGAAAGCGGCGGGCGCGGCGAACTCGGGACGCGTGGGATGATCCGGAATATCCCGGCCGTCATAATGGTCGCCGTTCGAGACTTCCGGATAGCCATAGTTCTGCCCAGGGATGATCAGGTTCAGCTCGTCGCCGTGGCGCGGGCCCATCTCGTGCAGCCACAGTTTCCCGTCGGCGGCGAAGGCCATGCCGAGCGGATTGCGGTGGCCGAGCGTCCAGACTTCGGCGGCCGGGCCGCCCTGGGCCGCGAACGGATTGTCGGACGGCGCGCTGCCATCGAGGTTCAGGCGGATGACCTTGCCGAGCGTCGAGCCCATGTCCTGAGCCGGGGTGAACTTCTGGCGCTCGCCTGACGTGATGAACAGGAACCGGTCCGGCGAGACGGCGATCCGGTGGCCGTAATGCCCGTTGCCCGTCACGGCATCAAACTGGCGCCAGAGGACGCTACGCTCACTGAGCGCACCGCCCGTTTCGGTCAGTGTGAGCTTTGCAATCTCCACGGCTGCGCCGGAGAGTTCGTCATTGTCGGCGTCGCGCTCGGCGTAGGAGAGGTAGATCAGGCCGGTCGTCGCAAAGTCCGGATGCAGGATGATATCGCCAAGGCCGCCCTGACCGCGCGCCTCGATGTCCGGTCCGCCCGTCACCTGGCCGGCTTTCTTTCCGTTGGCGCCCAGCAGCCAGATCACGCCGCCCTTTTCGGTCACGAGCGCTCGCCCGTCCGGCAGGAAGGTCATCGCCCAGGGATTGTCGAACGTCTCCAGAGCCACGGCCCGAATGGACGAACCGTCTGTTCCCGAAATCAGGAAGCCGGGATCGACGGCCGTTTCAGCCACAGCCGCTTCTGTCTCGGGCGCGTCCGGTGCGGGGCTTGCGCAGGCAGCGAGCGCAAAAGCGGACACCGCGGCCAGAACGATCGATTTCAGATGCAACATGCGAAATTCTCCGTTGGCGGGTCAACCCGACACGAAAGCCGCGCGGTCAACCAGATGTTTCAAAGGCTCGCCCTGCAAATAGCGCGTGAGATTGGCGAGGAAAGTCTCGTCCGCCCCCGCAACCGTTCCCGGCGTATCCGAACTATCATGCGGGGTTATGGCAATTCCGGGATGGCGCCAGAGGGGGCTGTCCGGCGGCAAGGGCTCGGTGCGCGTCACATCCAGCGCCGCGAAGGCCGGGCGGCCCGCATCCAGCGCGGCCATCAGCGCGTCTTCATCCACAAGCGCGCCGCGCCCGAGGTTCATGAACAGCGCTTCGGGCTGCATCGCCGCGAAGAAGGCCGCATTCGCCATGTTTTCCGTCTCCGGCGTATGGGGCGAGCAGAGCAGCACGACGTCGGCGCCAGGCAACTCGGCCATCAACGCGGACGGCGGCACGATCCGGGCAGCGCCCGTGGCCGGGCCGGCGGAGCGCCGGATGCCGGTCACCTCGCCGCCCAGCGCCGTCACGCGGCGTCCGACCGCCTCGCCGATCGAGCCATATCCGACCACCAGCCAGCGCGAGCCGCGAATCTCGCGCGCCTTGACGCGCTGCCACTGACCACGGGCCTGCTGGTGCCGGTGAACCGGGCCCGCACGGAGAAAATCCAGCGCCTGCCAGAGGGCCCATTCGGCCATCGATTCGGCCTGGGTGTGATTCGTCGTGTAGGCGTTCGCTTTCTGCCCGATCATCACGAGGGCGGGGTTCTCGATGCCCGCCGCGGCCGACTGGAACCAGTCCAGAGAGGGGCTCTTGAGTATGCCGGTCATGAATTCGCGCACGGACGGGGCAAAGAAGGCGTCCGAATTGCCAAAGGCCATGTCCAGCGGGGGCAGTTCGTCCAGCGCCGTGCTGGTCCAGCCATCATGCGCCTTTCCGGCATCATCGACGGTGACAAAGCGAACAGCGGCGTCGAGCCCCTTGAGCCGCGGGCGAAGGCGCGCGAAAGTCCGCGCATGAAGAAGACACGTTTTCATGCCGTCGTGATTAGCCTTGCCTTGATGGCGGGCACAAGCTCTGCGCAGTCCGGCTTGCCGACGCGCGGACCCGATTATTTCCGTGATGCCGCCGAACTGGCGCGCCTGCTGGGCTCTGCCCATGCCATCCGGGTGCGCTGCAATGGCAAGGATGACCAGTACTGGCGCCGCTACATGGCGAACATGCTGGCTTACGAGGCACCGGAACCGGGCCCCCTGCGCTCCTCGATGGTGCAGGAATTCAACGACGCCTTTTCCCGCGTGAGCGAGAGCTACGACACGTGTGATGGCGCCGCGGTGAATGCCGAAGCCGGATTTGCCGTGGCCGGACAGCGAATCGCGTCCCGGATGGCGAGCCACTATTTCCCGAGACGGGCCAACAAGCGCGAAGGATCAGAATGATGCGGACTCTTTTTGCGGGCAGCCTGGCGGCCCTTGCGCTGGCCGGCTGCGCCCTTGTGGAACCTGCGCAGCTTGATCAGCCCGCCATCGGCATTCCGGCCGACCGAAACGCCGTTCTCATGCCCGGCCCGGTGCTGGACAACGACGCCTATCCGAAGATCGGCCAACGCCCGGAATCGGGCCGCCCGATCGCCTCTCGCTCCGCTGTCGTCGCCCCCAACGGCGCGGCGGCTACGGCGCACCCGCTTGCCACGCAGACCGCGCTCGACGTGCTGAAGGCCGGCGGCTCGGCCGTCGATGCCGCAATTGCCGCGAACGCCATGCTCGGCCTCGTCGAGCCCACCGGCAACGGCATCGGCGGCGACCTGTTCGCCATTGTCTGGGATCCGAAGACGCAGACGCTGTACGGCTATAACGGCTCCGGCCGGGCGCCGAAGGACGCGACCCTCGCCGACGCGCAGGCAAAGGCGGACAAATACGCGGAAGGAAAGAAGCTGCCCTCGTTCGGGGCAATCACGGTGACCGTGCCCGGCACGGTCGATGGTTGGTTCGCGCTGCACGGGAAATTCGGCAAACGTCCGATGGCGGACAATCTCGCGCCCACGGTGAAGTACGCCCGCGAGGGTGCGCCGATCCCCGAGATGATCGCCTGGTACTGGTCGCGCGGGCCGCTGCGCTTCGAGCCGGCATTTGCGCGCGGCGAACTGGAAGAGTTCGAGAACGCGAAGAAGCTCTATTTCAGCCCCGCCCCGGTGGCCGGATCGCTGTTTCGCAATCCAGACCTTGCCAACACGCTGGAGACGATCGGCAAGAAAGGCCGGAACGAATTCTACAGCGGCATCATGGCCAAGAACATGTCCGCCTATCTTGGCCGCATCGGCGCCAAGCTCGACTATGACGATTTCAGTGCCCACAAGGGTGAATGGATCGACCCGGTCTGCGTCGAATACCGCCAGGAAGTGGCGGTTTGCGAACTCGGCCCCAACACGCAAGGCATCGCCGCGCTGCAGATGTTGCAGATGCTGGAACGCTTCGACCTGAAATCCATGGGCTTCGGCTCGGCCGACGCGCTGACGGCGATGATCGAAGCCAAGCGCCTCGCCTTCGCGGACCGGGCCGTGGGCTATTCCGACCCCGCTGTTTCGGGCCTCGACCCCTCCATTTTCGTGGCGCCGGGATACAATGCCGGGCGCGCCGGGAGCATCGACATCAAGCGCGCCGCGCCGTCCGTTGCTCCGGGCACGGAGATCACGGACGCCGTTCTGCGCGACGGCGACACGACCTACCTGACGGTTGCCGACAAGGACGGCATGATGGTCTCGCTGATCCAGTCCAACTACCGGGGCATGGGCTCGGGTCTGGTGCCGGACAATCTCGGCTTCATGTTCCAGGACCGGGGCGAACTGTTCAGTCTCGATCCGGATCACCCGAACGTCTACGCCCCCGGCAAGCGCCCGTTCCAGACGATCATCCCGGCCTTCGCGATGAAGAAGGATTATCCCGGCTGCCAGGTGCGCGCGACGGCGCCGGAACTCGCGTGCCCGTATGAACCCTGGCTCGCCTTCGGCCTGATGGGCGGCGCGCTGCAGCCGCAGGGGCATGTGCAGATCATTACCAATCTCGTCGATTTCGGCATGGGCCTGCAGGAAGCCGGCGACGCCGCGCGCTGGGAACATGATGGCGGCTGCGAGCCGACGAACCGGCTCAACGACCCTTGCGATGTCGGCACCGGCAAGGTGATGCTGGAACGCGGCCTTGCGGATGCGGCGGCCGAATTGCAGGCGCGCGGCTATGCGGTCGAGTGCTGCGAAGCCAACTATGGCGGCTACCAGGCCATCATGCGCGACTTCGACAACGGCACCTGGATTGCCGCCACCGAGATGCGCAAGGACGGCAGCGCGGATGGGTATTAGCCTCCCGGCGGAGGCGCCTCGCGACTGTCCGCTCTGCCCGCGCCTTGTGGCGTATCGCGAGGCGGTGCGCGCCAGGGAGCCCACCTGGTTCAATGGTGCCGTGCCGAGCTTCGGGACAGACACCGCCGAACTCCTCATCGTCGGCCTTGCCCCCGGCGTGACGGGGGCGAACCGCACAGGTCGTCCGTTCACGGGCGATTGGGCAGGCGACCTGCTCTACGCCACGCTGGACAAGTATGGTTTCTCGGAAGGCACCTATACCGCCGATCCCGCCGACGGACTGAAACTCACCGGCGCCATGATCACCAATGCCGTGCGCTGCGTGCCGCCGGAGAACAAGCCAGTTGGCGAAGAGATCAACACCTGCCGGCCTTTCCTGACGGCGCGCATCGCGGCGCTGCCGAAGCTGAAAGTCATCCTCTGCCTCGGCAAGATCAGCCATGATTCCACGCTTCGCGCCCTTGGTGTGAAAGTCGGGCCGCACCCCTTCGGCCACGGCACGCGCTACGGTGTTTCCGTGAACGGACGGCCGGTGACCCTGCTCTCAAGCTATCACTGCTCACGCTACAACACGAATACCGGGCGCCTGACAGCGGCGATGTTCGAGGACGTTTTCGCTGCCGCGAAGGAAGCCCTTGGCTAAAGCGGTTGCAGTGGTCACTCTGACGCCATGGAAACACCTGTCGACCTTGCCGTCCTCGAAAACTGGATGAATGCTCAGGGACTGGGCTCCGGGCCGCTGGAGCGCGTGGAACGGCTCGCGGGCGGCACCCAGAACATCCTCCTGAAGTTTACGCGGGCTGGCCGCGCCTATGTCCTGCGCCGTCCACCTCCGGTGCTGCGCGCCAATTCCAACGAGACCATGCGGCGCGAGGCGCGCGTTCTGGCCGCCCTCAAGGGTACGCATGTTCCGCATCCGGAGCTGATCGCCGCCTGTCCCGACGAGGCGGTCCTCGGCGCCGCGTTTTACCTGATGGAGCCCATCGACGGCTTCAATCCCTCCACGGGCCTGCCCGAACCGTTCCGTTCGTCCCCGGAGCTGCGCCACCAGATGGGCCTCTCGCTTGTCGATGGCATCGCGGCGCTCGGTGCACTCGATTACATCGCCCTCGGCCTCACCGGCCTCGGCAAGCCGGACAACTACCTCGAACGCCAGGTCAGCCGCTGGAAAGCGCAACTCGAATCCTATGCCGAATTTCCCGAATGGGACGGTCTGAAGGACCTGCCCGATATCGGCGGCGTCAGCCGCTGGCTCGAGGAACACCGTCCACGGACCTTCCAGCCCGGGATCATTCACGGCGACTACCACCTCGCCAATGTCATGTACCGCTTCGACGCCCCGCGGCTTGCTGCCATCGTCGACTGGGAACTCACCACCATCGGCGATCCGCTGCTCGATCTCGGCTGGCTGCTCGCCACCTGGCCGGAGGGCGAGGGCAGCGCCGTCACGGTTACGCCCTGGGACGGTTTTCCGTCTGCGGACCAACTCGTCGCGCACTATGCGACGCAGACCACGCGCGACCTTTCCCACATCCACTGGTACGGCGTGCTCGCCTGTTACAAGCTCGGCATCATCCTCGAAGGCACCTATGCGCGCGCCTCAGCCGGCAAGGCGCCGAAAGCCACCGGAGACCAGCTCCACGCCAGCACCATCGGCCTGCTGGAACGCGCCAATCGCTGGATCCGCTGATCAGCCGTTCTTCATGATCCGCGCTTTATCCCGCGCCCAGTCGCGCTTGGCTTCGTTCTCGCGTTTGTCATGTGCCTTGCGGCCGGTGGCGACGCCGATCAGCAGTTTCGCGCGGCCCTTGTCGTTGAAATAAAGCTTCAGCGGCACGATCGTGCGCCCCGCCCGTTCGACTTCCTGCGACAGCTTCATGAGCTGCCTCTTGGAGACGAGCAATTTGCGCTTGCGGCGCGGCTCGTGGTTGAAGCGGTTCGCGCCGCCATAGGTCTGGATCTCGGCATTGATCAGCCAGAGCTCGCCCTGCTCGACCGAGGCGTAGGCCTCGGCAATGTTCGCCCTGCCGTCGCGCAGGGATTTGACTTCCGATCCGACCAGCATCACGCCGGCTTCGAGCGTATCCTCCACGGAATACTCGCGGCGGGAGCGCCGGTTCTCGGCGACCATCCCGTCTGTGCGGCCTTTGACGGCAGGAACTTTCGGCTTGGTGGCCATCGGGTCAGATATTCACGCCGGCATGACGCAGCGCCGCGTCGATCTGCGCGCGCGCCTCGGCGTCCGGCGGCGTGATCGGCAGGCGCACCTCGTCCGCACACAGGCCCATCCGCGAGAGCGCATATTTGGCTGGCCCCGGCGAGGGGGAGACAAACATGGCGCGGTGCAGCAGCACGAGCCGCTGGTTGATTGCCCGGGCGGTCTCGAGGTCGCCGTCATCGAAAGCCGCGTGCATGGCCGCGCACGCCTCCGGCAGCACGTTCGCCGTCACCGAGATACACCCCGCCCCGCCCATCGCGCGGTGAGCCAGCGCGCTCGAATCCTCGCCCGAGAGCTGGATGAATTGTTCGTCCGGTCCGATCAGGTGGCTGTGCAGCGCTACGCGCTCCATCTCGTCGCTCGCATCCTTGATGCCGATGATGTTCGGTAGCGCGGCCAGCGCCGCGACCGTCGCCGGCATCAGGTCGACAATGGTGCGCCCGGGCACGTTGTAGAGGAAGATGGGCAGCGCCACGGAATCATTGATCGCCTTGAAGTGCGCAAAGAGCCCCGCCTGATTCGGCTTGTTGTAGTAGGGGCAAACAACCAGCGCCGCATCCGCGCCCACCGCCTTGGCGTGGCGCACAAGATCAATGGCCTCGTCGGTGGCGTTCGAGCCTGCGCCCGCGATCACCGGCACCCGGCCGGCCGCCACTTCAACGCAAAGTGATACAACCGCCTTGTGCTCCTCGGTCGAGAGCGTGGAGGTCTCACCCGTGGTGCCAACCGGCACAAGCGCCGCCGAACCGCCTGCAATCTGGCGCTCGACCAGCTTGGCAAACGCCTCTTTATCCACAGCCCCGTTCCGGAACGGCGTGACGAGCGCGGGAATGGAGCCAGAGAACATCTTAATCTTGCCAGTTTTTCGGGAATAGGTTTCAGGAAATTGTGGGAAAGGCGTGCTAGGCTGCTGAGCTTGGATTGTCACGCTTCGGCACGGAAATAAACATAGGCGGCCATGACACTGACCCGGAATTTCGTAGTTTTTGTGTCGCTCGCGGCGCTTCTGTCCGGCAGCGCGATCCCGGATACACCCGAGACGCCGAGCCTGAAGCCGGGCGCCGTCCAGCCGATGCCGGTCCAGCCCGCACCAGCCGCCCCGGTCATTCCGGCCGCCACACCCGTCGCGCAGCCCGCCGTGCAACCGGGCACACCACCCGTTTCACCTGCTCCGGCCCTGCCCGCCGTCGGCCCCGTCCTCGCCCCCAGCTCCGGCAACGTCCTTTACCTGCGCCGCGCCATCTCGGCCGCCAATACGGCCCAATGGGCGGAATTGTCGGCCCTTCAATATGCCGCGCCGGATCCGGCGCTCAAAAACCTGATCATGTGGATGCGCGCCAGCGAAGGCGTGCCGGGCATGAGCTTCGATGAACTCGACCTCGCACTGACCTTGCTTGAAGGCTGGCCGCAGACTTCCAAGATGCGACAGCGCGCCGAAGAAATCATCGAGATGTCGGCCCTCGATGCCAAGGCGCGCGTGGCCTGGCTCGACAAGTCCGGGCCGCAGACCGGCGCGGGCAAGGTGGCCCTCGCCAATGCCCTGCGCGACAGCGGCGACCGGGCCCGCTCCGACACTGTGATCAAGGACGTCTGGCGCAACCATTCACTGGACGGCGAGCTGCAGCGCACCGTGCTGGCGCGGTATGGCCAGACCCTCAGCCAGGATGACCACCGCGCGCGGGTCGACCTCCTGCTCTGGAGCGGCCAGACGAGCCTCGCCGAAAACCTGAAACCGCAACTTGCCGCAGACGATCGAAAACTCGTCGATGCCCGCATCGGCGTCTCGCGGCGCGCCAAGAATGTCGATGCGCTGATCACGGCCGTGCCGGCCAACCTGCAAGCTCACCCGGGCCTTCTGTACGAGCGCGCAAAATGGCGCCGCCAGAAGAAGGTCGAGGGCGGATCGGACCTCCTGCGCAAGATCAACGGCAAGGATGTGCCTGCCGCCGGGCGCGGCAAGCTCTGGGATGAGCGCGCCATCGTGATTCGCGATGAGATGAAGCTGCGCAATTACAACGTCGCCTACCAGCTCGCCGCCCCGCATGGCATGAGCAGCGGCGCCGACTTTGCCGATGCCGAATGGCTAGCGGGCTGGATCGCCCTGCGCCTCAACGGCGACGCAACCCGCGGCCTCGGCCATTTCGAAACCTTCACGGCCGGCGTCTCGAGCCCGGTCAGCGTCGCGCGCGGCTATTACTGGACCGGGCGCGCCCGCGATGCCCTCGGCCAGACCGAACAGGCCGCCACCGCCTACAGCGCGGCCGCCACTCACAAGTTCACGTATTACGGCCAGCTCGCCTCCGAACGCACCGGCGACAAGGCGATCAACCTGGGCGCGCCGCCTGTTCCGTCTGCTGAGGATCAGGCCCGGTTCAATGCGATGCCGGTCGTCCAGGCCATGCGCCTCCTCGGCGCCGCTGGTGAGACGGAGAGTTTCCGGGACTTCGCCTTCTTCCTTGACGACCAGCTGACCCAGCCGGTCGATTACGAAATGCTCTCGGCACTGACGAACGCCTACACCTCGCCAGATGTCGGCGTGCGGGTCGGCAAGGCGGGCCTGCAGAAGGGCATCGTTGCGCCCGGCGCCGCCTACCCGGTGCTGAGCCCCGCGATCTCCCGCAAGCCGGCTGTCGAGCGCGCCTTCGTGCTCGCCATCACGCGTCAGGAAAGCGAATTCAATCCCAAAGCCACCAGCCGCGTCGGCGCGCGCGGCCTGATGCAATTCATGCCCGCCACCGCCAAGGCCGAAGCCCGCCTGCGGGGCATGCCGTACCAGCAGTCCTGGCTGACCGACGATCCCGCCTACAACATGACGCTCGGCGGCTTGCACCTCGACACGCTGCTCAGCCAGTTCGGCGGCAGCTACATCATGACGGCTGCAGCCTACAATGCCGGCCCGTCCCGCCCCAGCCAGTGGGTGCGCGATTACGGCGACCCCCGCACCGGCCAGATCGATCCGATCGACTGGGTGGAATTCGTGCCCTTCTCCGAGACGCGCAATTACATCCAGCGCGTGCTCGAGAATATCCAGGTCTATCGCCACCGCATCACGGGCGAGCCCGCCGATGCCCGCCTCGGCGAAGACCTGAAACGCGGGCGGAAGTAACAGGACATTTCGCGGCGGCTCTCCCGTCCAGGCGCTTGCGCCGGAGCAGCCACAATGCTCAGTGCACCGGAAACTGAGGGAGAGTGCCGGTGGCGTTGATGAATTCACTCGCGGTCCGCGTACTGATCGCCCTCACGCTCGGTCTGGGTCTCGGCGCAGCCCTGAACCAGGGCGGCGCCGTGCCCGGCTGGCTGGCCTCGTCCTCCGAAGCGATCGGCTCGCTCTGGCTCGGCTTCCTGCAGATGACGGTGATCCCGCTCGTGTTCGCTTTGCTGGTCGTCGGCGTGGCGGCGGTGTCGAATGCGCTGTCGGCGGGCAAGCTGACGGCGCGGGCGCTCGCCTTGTTCACCGTGCTGCTCACCGCCGCCATCGGGCTCACCTTCCTCGGCGTCGGCGGCGCGCTGACGGCCTTTCCGGTCGAAGCAGCAAGCGCGCGCGTCCTGGTCGAGGGCGCGACGGGCGGCGACGTGCCCACGCAGCAGGCCATCGAGTTCGGCGCCTGGCTGAAATCGCTTGCTCCGTCGAACCCCGTCGCGGCCGCCGCGGGCAATGCCGTGCTGCCGCTCGTGATCTTCGCGCTCTTCTTCGCCTTTGCCGTCACGCAATTGCCCGCGGCGCAGCGCGCATTCCTCGTGCAGCTGTTCGAGTCGATCGCAGCCGCGATGGTCATTATCGTCAAATGGGTGCTGCTCGCCGCGCCGCTCGGCGTCTTTGCCCTTGCCCTGACACTCGGCCTGCGCAGCGGGCTCGGCGCGACCGGCGCGCTGTTTCACTATGTCGTGCTCGTCTCCGCCAGCTGCGTCGCGGTCGTGATCGCCTGCTATCCGCTCGCCGCCCTGTTCGGCCGCATGAGCCCCCTGCGCTTTGCGCCCGCGATTGCACCGGCACAGGTCGTCGCTTTCTCTACCCAGTCCTCGCTTGGCACCTTGCCGGTGATGGTCGAGATCGCGCGAAGGTCGCTCGGCGTGCCGGAACATGTCGCGGGTCTCATCCTGCCGCTCGCCGTCGCGGTGTTCCGGCTGACCAGTCCCGTCGCCAATCTCGCCGTCGTCCTCTTCATCTGCCACGTCTCCGGCATAGAGCCAGCGCTGCCGCAGATGATCGCGGCCGGCCTCGTTGCCTTTGCCGTCTCGATCTCCTCCGTCGGCCTCTCCGTCCAGGTCAGCTTCTTCGTCTCGGTCGCGCCGATCTGCTTCGCCCTCGGCGCCCCGATCGACCTGCTCCCCCTGCTGCTCGCCGTCGAAGTGATCCCCGACATCTTCCGCACCGTCGGCAACGTGACGGCGGATTTGACGGTCACCGCCATCCTCGGGCGGGAGGAGGACGGGGAGAAAGATCCCGTCTAAGCCCCTTCCCACCCCACCCCCACCTCGTTAGGCTCTCCGTCAAACAGTCCATAAGCCGGGCGGACTTATGGAGTCTTTTGTGGACGGTTTATGGACGGGGAACGGGCGATGAAAACATCCTTCAAGGCGGCATTGATGGCGGGCGGTTTTGCTATGCTGGCGGCGTGTGATCCGCAGACGGGCGCGGGCCCGGCGGCCCCGGCCGAAGGCGGCGGCGATGCGGCGGTCGTCTCGATCGCCGGTATGCCCGAAGGCCCGCTGCGGACAGCGGACGCCGAACTCGTCACCCTGTACCAGCAACTGCACGCCGCGCCGGAGCTGTCCTTCAAGGAGGCCAAGACCGCCGCCCTGCTCGCGGGCGAGCTGAAATCCCTCGGCTTTGCCGTCACCGAAGGCGTTGGCGATGCCTGGGTGAAGGAGAAATCGACGAAGGATCACGGCGAAGTGCGCGAAGGCGTTGGCGGCTATGGCGTCGTCGGCGTGTTCGAGAACGGCCCCGGCCCGGTGGTGCTGATCCGGGCGGACATGGACGCGCTTCCTGTGCCGGAAAACACCAGCTTCCCCTTTGCATCGAAAGTCTTGTCGGAAACCTGGACCGGCGTTGAAAGCCCGGTGATGCATGCGTGCGGCCACGATATCCACATGACCGTCTGGGTCGGCACGGCGCGCCGCCTGATTGCGGAGAAGTCCAAATGGAGGGGCACGCTGATCATGATTGCTCAGCCCGCGGAGGAAATCGGCCTCGGTGCGCAGGCGATGCTGGCCGACGGGCTGTATTCGAAATTCCCGAAGCCGGATTTCAACATTGCCCTGCATGTCTCGGCCGGCGCGCCGGCGGGCACGGTCGCCTACTCGTCCGGCTTCGCGCTGGCAAACGTCGACTCGGTGGATATCAAGGTCAAAGGCATCGGCGGCCACGGCGCCTATCCGCACACGACGGTCGATCCGATCCTCGTGGGCAGCCACATCGTCGTCGCGCTGCAGAGCCTCGTTTCACGCAACGTGAACCCGCTGGATTCCGCCGTCGTCACCGTCGGCTCATTCAAGGCGGGCGCCAAGCACAACATCATTCCGGACGAGGCCGAGCTGCTGATCACCGTGCGCTCCTACGAGGACAAGACGCGCCAGATGCTGCTCGACAATATCAAGCGCATCGCCGAGGGTCAGGCGGCGGCCTTCGGCGCGCCGGCACCTGAAATCACGGTCGAGAGCGACTTCACGCCCGCGACCTATAACGATCCGGACCTGACCGAACGCGCGATGAAAGCCGTAGGCGAAGAACTCGGAGCAGCCAACGTGCGCGCTGTTCCGCCCGTCATGGGCGGCGAGGATTTCAGCCAGTTTGCCCGCACCGAGGAAAAGATCCCCGGCCTGATCTTCTGGCTGGGCGTGGTGGAGCCGGAGAAGTACGCCGCCTCTCAGGTGGACGGAATGCCGCTGCCCTCGCTGCACTCACCACTGTTCGCGCCGGACTACGACCCCGCCATCGCCACCGGCGTGGACGCGATGACCAGCGCCGTGATCGAGCTGTTCAAGGATTAGACCAGCGTAGGCCAATCATGGCCGAAAAGTGGCGGCGTCTTGATTCGGGTCAGTCTTTGCGCTAGCTTGGCTTTTGCTCATAGTGCGCAAAAGTAACATCGCTGTCACGAACGAGCCCTGATCCCCGGCGTTTGAAGGCTGGCCCCTTGAAACGCAGACAATCAGGCCTAACTTATACTCAAATCGAGCATAACGGCTCGGTGATGGAGGATTATCATGGCGCGTCTCATTGATGCCGGCCCCGGCTGCCCCACCCCGACCCCGCTGCGCGGCAAGTCCGCTGCCGAAGCGCGCGGCCTCGTGTATGATGACGCCGTCAAGGCCGAGACCGACGCGCTCTATCCGCTCGTTGCCGATTTCGTCACGCCCATGGAATGGCCGGCGATTGCGCCGCTCGTCGCCGGGATCAACCGTCTGAAGCGCGCCAAGAACGCCGTGATCCTCGCGCACAATTACATGACGCCGGACATTTTCAGCCTTGTCGGCGATTTCCGGGGCGACAGCCTGCAGCTCGCGCGCGAGGCGGCGGCGACCGATGCGGACATCATCGTCCAGGCCGGCGTGCACTTCATGGCCGAGACGTCGAAGATCCTCGCGCCGGAGAAAACCGTGCTGATCCCGGATACGCGCGCGGGTTGCTCGCTGGCCGCCTCGATCACCGGGGCGGACGTGCGCCTGATCAAGCAGAAGTTCCCGGACTATCCGATCGTCACCTACGTGAACTGCACCGCCGATGTGAAGGCCGAGTGCCACATCACGTGCACCAGCTCGAACGCCGCGCAGGTGGTCGAGCATATCGCGAAGGAATGGGGCTCGGACACCGTGATCCTGGTGCCGGACCAGTATCTCGCGAAGAACGTGGCCGCGCAGACGGGCATCCGTATCCTGACCTGGCCGGGCGCCTGCGAAGTGCACGAGCAGTTCTCGGGCGAGGACGTGAAACAGCTGCGCGAGGCCCATCCGGGCGTCATCATCCTCGCGCACCCCGAATGTCCGCCGGACGTTCTGCAGGAAGCCGACTTTGCCGGCTCGACCTCGGCGCTTTCGAACTATGTGACCGAGAACCAGCCCAGCAAGGTTGTGCTGCTCACGGAATGCTCGATGAGCGACAATGTCGCCGCCGAGAACCCGAACGTGAACTTCATCCGTCCGTGCAATCTCTGCCCGCACATGAAGCGCATAACGCTCGAGAACATCTATGACTGCCTCGTCAGCGGCAAACATGAAGTGACCATTCCGGAGGATGTGCGCCTGCGGGCGAAAGCGGCGCTGGATGCGATGCTGGCCTTGCCGAAAATGGCCCGGCCCCTGTCGTTCAAGACCGGACAGGCGCCGATGCAACTTGAATACGCCGTATGATTCAGACGTCTTGCCAAGGCGAGACCGAAGCAGTGAACTCAACCGGACCCCAATTCGAGGAGGCGTCCATGTCGAACTACCTGAAGCCCGTTTTCGGACTGATGTTTCTGGCGCTCGCGGTGAGCCTTCCCGCGAGCGCGGTCAAGGGCAAGACCGGCGCGGACCAGTCCGATGTGCTGGGCAACTGGAGCTTCCAGACGCGGCCCTACCGCGAAGGCCAGTGCGTGATGACCGGCACGATGAGCCTTTCTCCGCATCCGGACGAAGGGCGCTATACCTGCGAGCTGACTGCCGTTGAGATGTGCTCGATGTGGGGCCGCTCCGTCGTGCGCCAGTCCTGCGAGGCGACCCGCTTTGGCAACCAGGTCTCGATCCGCTCGACCATCGAGGAGATGCTGGAAAGCAAGATGCCCGAGATGGTCTATGTGCCGGACAACTTCACCCTGACGATCCAGAGCCCCGAGCGGATGTTCGGCGCGCTGGTCTCCGCCGTCACCGCGCCGGCCGAATTCCGCCGCGCGAATGACGGGATATCCTGATCCGCCGATGTTCGAGGGGGCAGACCACCGGGTGCGCGCCGAGGCCGGCGCGAGTGTTGACGTGCTTATCGTGGGCGCGGGCCTCGCCGGCCTGTTCCTCGCGCTGAAGCTGGCGCCGCGGCATTGCCTCGTCGTCTCGCCGTCCACGCTGGGCCAGGCGGCTTCGTCCGCCTGGGCGCAGGGCGGGCTCGCCGCCGCGCTCGATCCGGAGGACAGCGCGGCCCAGCATGCCGCCGATACGGTTGCGGCCGGCGCAGGTCTCGTCGATCCGGTGATTGCGCGCCTCATCGCAGAGGACGGCCCCGCGCGGGTGCGCGACCTCCTTGCGCTTGGCGTTCCCTTTGACCGCTCGCCGGACGGTACGCTCGCGCTGTCGCTGGAGGCGGCGCATTCACATCCGCGGGTCGCGCGCGTGTCGGGCGACCTTGCGGGCAAGGCGATCATGGACGCGCTGGTGGCGGCCGTCGCGGCGACGCCCAGTATTGAACTGATCGAAGGCGCCCGGGCGGTGTCCCTCCTGCAGGATGCGAACGGGCGGATTGCCGGCGTCGTGCTGCGCGACGCGGCCGGGCGGCTGACGCCGCGCACGGCGCGCGCCACAGCGCTTTGTACCGGTGGATCGGGCGGCCTGTTCAAGGTGACGACGAACCCGCGCGAAGCGCAGGGCGACGCGATTGCGATGGCGTATGAGGCGGGCGCGCTGCTCGCCGATCTCGAGTTCGTCCAGTTCCACCCGACCGGCATCGATATTGGCCGCGATCCGGCACCGCTCGCCACCGAAGCGCTGCGCGGCGAAGGCGCCACCCTGCACAATTCCGACGGGCGCGCTTTCATGACCTCGTATCATCCTTTGGCGGAGCTTGCACCGCGCGATGAAGTGGCGCGCGCGATCCACGCCGAGCGGATGGCTGGCCGCGGCGCTTTCCTCGATTGCCGCAAGGCGGTGGGCGATCATTTCCCGGATCATTTCCCGACCGTGTTTGCCGCCTGCATGAGCGCCGGGATCGACCCGCGCACGGACCGCATCCCGGTGGCGCCCGCCGCGCATTACCACATGGGCGGCATTGTCTCCGACCTCTGGGGCCGATCGACACTCGCCGGCCTCTCCGTATGCGGAGAATGTTCATCAACCGGCGCGCACGGCGCCAACCGCCTCGCGTCCAATTCGCTCCTGGAAGCAGTCGTGTTTGCCGAACGCATCTCGCGGCGGCTGATGTCAGCCACGCTGGACGCTCCGGCAGCCAGCGCAGCCGTGATCCCGGCTACCTTGCCCGATCACAGGCTCTTGCAGCTGCGCGAGGCGATGTCGGCCCATTGCGGCGTGGTGCGCGAGGCGCGTGGGCTGACCAGGCTGCTGGACCTCTGTGCACAGATGGAACCCGAAGCGCCCGGCGCCCCGGCCCTGACGGCCGCGCGGCTGATTGCTGAAGGCGCGCTTGCCCGAACCGAAAGCCGGGGCGGCCATTTCCGCAGCGATTTCCCGGAGACCGGAAAACCGCAGCGCCAGTTCATTGCCCAGCCCGCCAGCGAGCGCGTGATCCCATGACACCTGAAATTCCGCCGCTGCCGGCGGTGATCCTCGACCCGATCGTGCGCCTGGCGCTGACCGAAGATCTCGGCCGCGCCGGAGACCTGACGACGGACGCGACGATTCCGGCCGGCACCGGGATGCGCGCCGTCATCGCCGCCCGCAAGCCCGGAGTCCTCGCCGGCCTCGACGCGGCGACCCACGCCCTGAAATTGATCGATCCAGATGTTCGGCTGACGATCCGGAAAGGGGACGGCGCCGCGCTCACCCCTGGCGACACGATCGCCGAGCTGCAAGGCTCCGCGCGTTCGATCCTGATGGCCGAGCGGACCATGCTGAACTTCCTCGGCCGCCTTTCCGGCGTTGCCAGTCTCACGCGCCAATACGTGGACGCCGTTGCCCACACCAAGGCGCGCGTCGTCTGCACACGGAAAACCACGCCCGGTCACCGCGCTCTCGAGAAGCGCGCCGTGCGCTGCGGGGGTGGAACGTCCCATCGCTACGGCCTCGATGATGCGATCCTGATCAAGGACAATCATATCGCCGCCTGCAATGGCTCCATCGCGGACGCAATGACGCGCGCAAAGGCCTATGCCGGGCACCTGCGCATGATCGAGATCGAAGTCGACCGGCTCGACCAGCTCGAGGAAGCCCTGAAGCATGGCGCGCACGCCATCCTGCTCGACAACATGGACCTCGCCACCTTGCGGGCGGCGGTCGCGATGACGGCGGGCCGCGTTGCCCTTGAGGCATCCGGCGGCGTGACGCTGACGTCAGTCGCAGCCATCGCGGAGACGGGCGTGGACTTCATCTCGTCCGGCGCACTGACCCATTCGGCGCCAAACCTTGACCTCGGGCTGGATGTCGTCTGACAGTCCCGAAACCGCGCCCGGACCGGGCGCCAGAGATTCGGGATCGACCTGCATGACCGCTGCAAATGGCCGCAAGAGCATCTTCATCACCGGGGCTGCTTCCGGCATCGGCGCCGAAACCGCGCGCTATTTCTCGAAACGCGGCTGGTTCTGCGGCCTCTATGACGTGAACGAGATGGGCCTGAAGGCGGTCGCCGCCGAGCTCGGCGCGGGCAACAGCCATGCTGCAAGGCTTGACGTGACCAAGCGCGCCGACTGGGCGGCGGCCATCGCCGGCTTCAGTGAGGCGACCGGCGGCAAGATGGACGTGCTCTTCAACAATGCCGGCATTGGCCGGCACGGCTGGTTCGAGGACGTGCCGCCCGAGGACTCAGATCTCGTGATCGACATCAACGTCAAGGGCGTGATCAACGGCGTCTATGCCGCGCTACCGCTGCTCAAGGCGACGCCGGGTGCGCGGATCGTCAACACGGCCTCGACGGCCGGCATCGTCGGCGCGCCGCAGCTGGCCGTTTATTCAGCGTCCAAATGGGCCGTACGCGGATTGTCCGAAGCCCTGGATGCCGAGTTCCGCGATCTCGGCATCAAGGTTACCAGCCTGATGCCCTGGTTCGTCGATACGCCGATCCTCGACATGGGCGCGAAGGATGGCGCGAACGAGAAAATGTCGGACCAGATGAAGGCGAGCGGCGCGACCATTTATCCGGTTTCCCTGGCGGCCGAGAAAGCCTGGGAAGCGGCGCACGGCGAAGACATCCAGGTGATGGTGGGCGGCGAGGCCGAGCGTGCGCGCTTCATGACGCGCTGGCTGCCCGGCCTCGTCCGTAAACAGATCAAGGCGCGCGTGCCCCCGCGCAGCTAGACGCGCCAGGCAAGCGCAAACGCGGCGTCTTCAGTTGCAAAAAGGGCGTCGATGCAAGCATCGACAGCCTGGATGTCTTCGGGCCAAGACATCTCTGCCCTGCAGTGGCGGGATCAGAGCGCCGCGTCTTCCGTGCTGGCCGTTTCGGCAGGCGCTTCTTCCGATGCAGCGTCCTTCGACGGCACCGTCTGGATGCTCATCAGGCGCGGCGCCGATGTCGAGATCGTGCGGGTAGACGTCGAGACGCCTGCCGGAGCCGTGGTTGGCGCGATGGTGTAATAGGCGTCGTCACCGGCCGAGGGACCATCCGAGAACAGAAGGCTTTCGTCGGCCGCGTCCATGCCGGCCGTTTCGGCGTCCAGCGCGGCGAGCTGCAGAGCGGCCGAGTCCTTGCGGGCCTGGAAGTTGCGTTCCACGCTCGCCCATTCGGCGCCGCGCGGGAAGCGGTAGAAGATGTGCAGGCCGACCTTGTTGGTCTGGATCAGGCCGGAGTTCCAGATCGGATCCACGTAGGTAGCGTGGTAGTGCGTCGCGCCGCCGGTGCGTTCCTCGTTGAGGTTCATCAGCGTGTGAGCGGCGATGCGCTTGGCGCGCTCCCAGTTCTCGCCCTTGGGCTTCACCTGCATGGCGCCGTCACAGGTGAATGTGAACTGGCAGCCGGTGGTGCGGGTCGCGCCCTGGAAGACTACGCCGCAGGCCGTATCCGGATAGCGGTGGTCTGCCATACGGTTGGCAATGACTTCGGCGACCGCCAGCTGGCCTTCGAGGGGTTCGCGGGCGGACTCGTAGTACACGGCCTGCGCCATGCACATCAGTTCGGAATCGATGGTTTCGGCGCGCTGCACTTCTTCTGCGCGGAACGAGGCCAGTGTCTGCAGCGCAGCGCCATCACGGTCGCGCATTGCATAGCGGCTCATCGAGGAATCGGGATCACGCTTCAGCGTGTATTCGACGGTGCGCAGCCAGGGCGTGTCGAGCAGCGTCGGCGTGTGGGCCGCCGTGCGCACGGCAAGGCCGGCATCCTGGTAGGCGGCAAAGCGTTCAGCTTCGGCGCGGTATTCGGCTTCGGCACGCAGGCTGACTTGGTGGTTCGAGATGACAGGAAGGGATACGGACGCTGTGACCGCACAGACGGCAATCAGGCCGCCCCGGATGAGCACTTCGCGTTGTTCCTGGTCGGTCATGCTCAGCCACCACCGTTTGAGCTTGTTACCCAGCTCATTGAGGGAGGCCAGAGTCATCTGGCTTGATTGAAAAAACCTTAACATCACCATTCCTCTTCACCCGGCCAGCGGTATGGTTCCGCTCTGTGACCCGGGTCTTCAGGGTTCTACGCATGCTTCGAGGACCGAACGCGCCCCACCACGCCCTTGC
>JAIXRO010000094.1 GCA_027485145.1 Hyphomonadaceae bacterium
AGCCTCAGCGGCACCATCGTTGATGGCCCCGCCTTCGGTGAAATCGCCGCCAGTTTCCCTGCGTCGGGATTGTCGAACTTCACCGGCGCGCCGTGGGCGCCGCGGGCCGCATATGTGCTGGACTCGCTCAATCTCGGCGCATCGACCGTAGCCCTTAACGTTACGGTCGAAGAGGATGGTTCGGGCGAGGTTTTCGTCGCCGGGACCAGCGGGGCAGCCCATACTTTCGGCCGCTTTACCCGCATCGAGACAGGCAACGGCGACGACCTGCTCCTGGGCTCCGACAGCCGCTCGGAGATCCTGGCGCCGGGAACGGGCATGAACGACGTCGATGGCGGCGCAGGACCCAACACAACGGATTACCTCGACTTTGCGAGATCGACAATGTCGGTCAATGCTGTGCTGACTGATGGCGAAAGCACCGCCACAATTGGCTACAACTTCAACGACACCGTGTTTACGAACATCGAGGGCGTTATCGGTAGCCGTGAATCTGACAACGTACTCGATGCATCGGGCGGCGGTTCTGAGGGAACTGACCCTTCGACGAGAGACTGGATACTGGTGGGCGGGGGCGTAAGCGATACGCTCAAAGGCGGTGCCGGGGACGATTTCCTCTGGGGTGGTTCCGGTGACGATATGCTGCACGGCGGTGAGGGCAACAACGTGTTCTTCGCCGGCGCAGGCACCGATACCATGGTCGGCGGCACGGTTACGGGCCGTGACGTTTTCGTGTTCAACCTTGACCAGGGGGCGCTGGAAACCGCCTCACCAAGCTCTCTGGACAAAATCCAGCGCTTCGAACTCTCGCAGGAATTTTCCAACCTTCCCGGCAAGGCGCTGTTCGCCAGGGACGAGTTCAAGATCGAGTTCTCGGAATCGACGCTCAGGAGCAGGCTCCCTTTCTCTGACAATGCCTCACTCCCTTCCAACATTCGGTACGATGCGCAACTGCAAGGCACGACGGTCACCATTACGGCCAAATGGGAAGGCAACCAACTTGGAGTTCAGTTGGGCGCTTTCGACATCTTGACCGACGGCGCGGGTGGGTTTGTCACCACGGAACCGACTGACATGTCGTCGGAGGATATTCGCGGCGAAATCGTGGCAACACAGACCAACGCCTTCCTTTTCTCGACGCCGGGTAAGCCTATGCCTGACGCTCCCAAGTTGTTCGACACGGTTACCCGCAGCGATTACCTGCAGTCGCATCAGACCGTTACGTCGGTGCCGCCGGGTTCTGCAAACTCTGCTGTATCCGGGCCCGTCACATCTCTGTCCGGCGGCCTGTTCACCTCGCGCATTGGCGAAATCACGGACTCGGCCACGCGTGCCGAAGCGGTCGTCGGCGGAACGGCGGCTGACATTTTCGTCATCAACCCTACCGCCGGCGACAGGATCGTCGGCGGTCGCGGATCCGACCTCTACGAGTTGCGCGTTTCCGAGGACGCGTCTGTCAATCCAGAGCGCGGACATTTCACGATTCTTGAAATGGGTGCGCGCCGGGCGGATGGAAATCAAAAAGGCAATACGGATGTGGTCGCCATCGAAGGCGTTCGCAGTTTTGCCGACCTCGATTTCAGCCGCAGCGGACCGGCGGGGCTGGATCTTCGCGTCACCTACGATCAGTTCACCACGAACGGAGCCGGCCCGGCAGCCTCAGGCAGCTTCGACATTTACAAACAGTATTCGCTGAGCCAGCCGCACCACCGGATCGAGAAGTTCGCATTCGGCATCGAGGGAAAGATCACCGACAAGGTCTTTGAACTCGGGGTGGCATCGGCGCTGACCACGTCGGCGACGGGCACGGGCTCGCCGTCGGCAACGGGCACCAACTCGTCGCCGCTGGGTGACCGTCTGACTGCAAAGGCTGGCGTCGATACCATCCTCGTCGGGCATGATGACCGCGCCGATGTTTTCGACATCAGGCTCGGTGGCGCGGGAACAGACATCCATCTGTTCGGGTGGAGCAGCGCAGACAAGATCGCCGTGGATAAATCGGTCTTTGCATCTCCTGCAGTAGCAGGCCCGGACGACCCGTTCATGAAGAAAGTCACGCTGACGCATGCAGGGGAGGAGGGAAGTGACGACGTGATCGTCAACCTGTACTTCCACGAAGCGCTGAATTGGAACGATGCCTTGTTGATCCAGCCAGCAGTCTGATCGCAGCCCTCCGGCCCGAGGGCTTCAATCCGGCAACCAGCAGGCTGATCCATGTCGAAGCCACGCAATAACAACAAAAGGAAGGTCGCGCGTCTCCCGCCTGCGGGCGGGCTGCGCGCGGCCGTCTCCGGCAGGCTGTCGCTGCTGGACATCGGCGTCGGCGCGACGCTGCTGATGCTGTCCGGCGCTCGCCTCGACAGCGCGGACTTCACGCTCAATCCCAACCCCTTCGGCGGCACCGACGCAGACGACTACGCGCGCGCCATCGGCCAGCTCGGCGGCGCGAGCATGGAGGCAGCGCAACTGGCGCAATTGGCGCGGGAGATCTATCAAAGCGTCGCCTCCAGCGTCGCCGATGCCGGCGCCCGCTGGAGCCAGGCCGGCCCTGCTCCGGCGGCTGCCAATGCGCTGTCTGTCGAGGTCAGCGCACTTGCGGTGGCCGAGCTGACGCTGGCGCTCGCGGACGCCGGCGCAGCGCCGGCCGCGGGCAAGTCGCCTGCCACCGATGGCGCGGCAGCCGACCTCGTGCAGGTCATTCGCGACATGGTGGCCGAACAATTGGCGTCGGTGGTGGCGCGCCAGCAGAATCCCGACCCGGCACAAGCGGAAGAGCGGCAGGCATCGTCCGGCGCGATGGATTTTGCCAAGTACGCGCCGGCGCTGGGCCTTGCCGGTCTTGGCGG
>JAIXRO010000176.1 GCA_027485145.1 Hyphomonadaceae bacterium
CCGAAACCCGGTTGGCGGCGCGCGGCGGACGAATGGTGTCCAATGCCAAACACTCTTCTTCCGGACGCCTGGCGCGTCCGCCGCGCACGGCCCTACCCACTCCGTACCCGGACGGCATTTGCCGGTCCGGACAAAGCGGCTATGGGTCAAACCGGATCGTACGGGAACACACTGGCGGTCGCGCCCATGCTGAAGAAGCTGCCGCTCATCGCCGGGAAGCAATGGTCGATCAGGGTTTCCGGCGTCCAGCCTTCGAGACGCGCCAGCGATTTCACCGGGCGCGGCTGGTCAAACAGGATCACTTCATTGCCCCGAACGCCAAAGATCTGCCCGCTGACATGCGCCGCCGTATCCGCGCACAGCGCCACGCCGAGCTGCGCCACCTGGTCAGCCCGCATGCCGTTCTTCATCCGCTCGACGCGCTGCGCGCTCGCCTCGTCCTTCACCGGGATCGAGGCGATCATCCGTGTCCATGCAAAGGGCGCGATGATGTTCGAACGTACTTTCTTCGCGGCGCCTTCCATGGCCACCACGCGGCTGAGTCCGGCGATGCCGAGCTTGGCCGCGGCGTAGTTCGCCTGGCCGATATTGCCGATCAGGCCGGAGGTCGAGGTAAACAGCACGAAGGATCCACGCTCATTCTCGCGGAAGTATTCGATCGCCGCGCGGGTCACGTTGAAAGAACCATGCAGGTGCACGTCGATGACGCTCTTCCAGTCGCTCTCGCTCATCTTGTGGAACATGCCGTCGCGCAGGATGCCGGCCGGGTTGATGATCGCGTCGAGGCGCCCATAGGTGTCGAGCGCCTGTGTCACCATGCCGGCCACGGCGTTATAGTCGGTCACGCTTTCGGAGTTGGAGACCGCCTCGCCGCCGGCCTTGCGAATTTCCGCTGCGACCGTCTCTGCCGGGCCCGCCGAGCCTTCGTCATCGCCCTTCAGGCTGCCGCCGAGGTCGTTGACCACGACTTTCGCGCCTTCGCGCGCCGCCAGCAGCGCGCATTCCTTGCCGATGCCATTGCCGCCGCCGGTGACCAGCACGACTTTTCCGTCCAGAACGCCCATGATTTTTCTCCCTTGATGTCTCGGGCCGGGACACTACTGCCCCCGCTGCGCCTCGCAAGGGCAGGGACCCGAAAATCAGGGTTTGAATTGCCGCGGCCGAAGGGCTAGCTAGCCGCCATGACACGCACCTTCCAAGCCATCATCTGGGATTTCGGCGGGGTCTTCACCTCCTCGCCCTTCGAGGCCTTCAACCGGTACGAAGCGGAAACCGGCCTGCCGCCGGACTTCATCCGCACGGTCAATTCGCTGAACCCGCTGGAGAATGCCTGGGCAAGGCTGGAGCGCTCGGAAGTCGATGCGGCCACCTTTGACGGCCTCTTTCGCGCCGAAGCGCAGGCGCTTGGCCATGACGTGCCCGGCCGTGACATTCTCGGCCTCCTTTCCGGCAGCCTGCGTCCACGCGTCGTCAACGCGCTGAAGGTCTGCAAGGGCCATGGCAAGGTCGGCTGCATCACCAACAACGCGCCAATCGGCAAGGGCGCGTCGATGACCCAGGATGACAGGAAGGCCGCGGAACTCGCGGAAGTCTTCGCCCTCTTCGATCACCTGATCGAAAGCTCGAAGCTCGGCATCCGCAAGCCGGACCCGCGCATCTATGCGCTGATGTGCGAAGCGCTCGATGTCGATCCCAAGGCCTGCGTCTATCTCGATGACCTTGGCATCAACCTGAAGCCTGCGCGCGACATGGGGATGGCGACGATCAAGGTGACGGGTGAGGAACAACTCCTCACCGATCTCGAGGCCCTCACCGGCTATGCGCTTCGCTAGTTTCGCGGCCGCTCTCGGACTCCTCGCGCTCGTCGCCTGTTCGCAGGCGGAGCCGGAAGTGGTTGTGCCGATGCCGCCGGTTCAGGATGACCGGTTTACCGAGTCGCCCGAAGCGCCAGCGCCCGTCGAGATCAACAAGGCAGCCAAGGGCACACGCGACGAGTTGTTGCAGCATGCGACCCGCGGCTCCCTGCGCGGTCTCGCCGAAGTTGCCGATCGCAACCCGGAATTCAAATCGAATCTCGGCGGGCAGGATCACAGCCGGTTCTGGGACCTGCTGCGCCGCACTGGTGTCGATCCGAACCGGAAACTCCGTGAACTGTTTGAGCAGCCAGCCGGCCTGCGCGAGATTGATGGCGAGCGCTGGTATGTCTGGCCGGACCTGGCGGCCAAGGACGCGGCCGATCTCATTCCGGAAAAGCTCGACTTCCAGGAACGCCGCCGGCTGGAGGAACTGATCGGCGAGGACGGCATCGCCCGCATCCGGGCCGGCGAGGGTTATCCCGGAATCCGCACGGCCATCTCGGAAGATGGCACGTGGATTTACTTCGTACTCGGACAAGACGGAGAGGAATGAGAATGGCCGCAAAGATCGGCGCTGCCGCCGCACTGAAAGCGCTCAAGGGCTGGTCGAAGGCCGAGGGCGAGCGCGATGCCATCGTCAAGACGTACAAGTTCGCCGACTTCAAGACCGCCTTCGCCTTCATGTCCGGCGCGGCCCTGAAGGCCGAGCAGATGGACCATCATCCCGAATGGTTCAACGTCTACAGCAAGGTCGACGTCACGCTCACCACGCATGATGCGGACGGCGTGACGCAAAAGGACCTCGAACTCGCTGGCTTCATGGACCAACTGGCGGCTCGGCTAGGCTAGTCCTTTTTCCAGGCGACCCGGTAAAGGTCGAACCTGCGGTCCTTGAGGTTCTGCACGGCGCCGGACTGGCGCGCGGTCAGAAGGTCCGACAGGGAGAGGTCAGCCAGCGCGACGGTCTCGGTATTGGCCGGCGTGTCGGCCGCGATCCCGTCACGCGAGAAAGGAAAGTCCGACGGCGTGAGGATGCAGCTTTCGGCATAGTGGATGTCCATGTTCTCGACATTCGGCAGGTTTCCGACCACGCCGGACATGACGACGTAGCACTGGTTCTCGACGGCGCGCGCCTGGCAGCAATACCGTACACGGAGATACCCGCGCCGCTCATCCGTGCAGAACGGAACGAACAGAAGCAGTGCACCCTGGTCCACCAGATGCCGGGCGACTTCCGGGAACTCGCTGTCATAGCAGATCATCACACCGATCGGGCCGCAATCGGTCTGGATGACGTGATTGCCCTCACCGCCCTTGATGTTCCACCAGCTGCGCTCAGACGGCGTGGGGTGAAGTTTTTCCTGCGTGTGTACAGAGCCGTCTCGCAGGAACACATAGGCGACGTTGTGGATATCACCGTCCGGCATCATCGACGGGTGTGACCCGCCGATGATGTTGATGTTGTAGGAGACAGCGAGTTTTTCCATGAACGCGATGTAGCGGCGGGTGTAGCCTGAAATCTTCTGGATCGACTCCACTGGTCCAAGAGGCTTGCTTTCGAGCGAGAGCAGCTGGAGCGTGAACAGCTCGGGGAAGGTCACGAAGTCCGCGCGGTAATCGGCGGCGATATCGACGAAGTATTCAACCTGCTGCTCGAAGTCATCAATCGAATTGAGGCGCCGCATCTGGAACTGGACGGTGGCGACCCGGACCCGCTCCGGCCGGGAGGTGTCACCGAAACTCGGCTTCGCCTTGATCTTGTCCTGAGCGAGGGGATTGCGCCACAGCATTTGCGCGGCATGGCCGCCGGACTCGATATCTTCGGGTATGTATCCCTTCAGTACGCCGACGACTTCAAATTCCTGCCGCAACTGGAAGGACAGGACGGGATCGCGCAATTTCGATTCCCGCACCGCGCGCACATAGTCGTGCGGGTCCGGATACTGCTTCATGTGGCGTTGGTAGCCGGGAAGGCGCCCGCCGAACATGATACCCTTGAGCTCGTACCATTGGCACAAGTCCTGCCGGATCTTGTAGAAGCGCTGGCCGATGCGCAGGCGGCGAAACTCGGCATCGACGATCACGTCCATGCCATAAAGCATGTCGCCTTCCGGGTCGTGGCGCGCGGCAAAGCCGCCGCCGGTGATCTCGTTCCAGGTGTGCGGGGCCATCGCGATCTCCGACGCGATGATGAATGTGACGCAGTGACCGACAATCCGGCCTTCGAATTCGGCGACGAACTGGCCGTCCGGAAAGCGGTTGATCTGACCTGCGATCTTGTCGGACGTGTACCCGTCCGCGACGCCATAGACTTTCGCATACATCGGCAGAAGGGACGGAATGTCCTTCAGGGTGGCGTTGCGGATGACGAGTTTTGATTTTGAACTGTTCACACGCGCCTGTTAGCGCGGCTCGGTCGGTACGCGCAAGACAGCGCGCAGGCCGCCGAGCGGGCTTTTCGAGAGGCGCACATCGCCGCCATGCGCGCGCGCAGTGTCGCGGGCCAATGTCAGGCCGAGGCCGGTGCCGGACTCATTCTGGCTGCGCGCATCGTCGAGACGCGAGAACGGCCGGAAGGCGTCCTCGTGGCGCTCGGGCGGAATGCCGGGTCCGTCATCATCGACCACGACTTCCGCCCAATGCGGCCCGTCCACGAGCGTCAGGCGCGCGGTGCCGGCATACTTGATCGCGTTCGAGACGAGGTTGGTCACGGCGCGCTTCAGCGCCAGGGGGCGTCCCATGATCCGGATGGTCGCAGGACCAATCACCGGCACATGCGGCCCGAAGCCCGCCGCGACGTCCCGCGTGGTTTGCGCGATATCCAGCAGGGCCGGCTCGTCGCCTTCCTCGCCGCGCGCGAAGGCGAGGTATTCGTCCAGCATCATGGCCATGTCGTCGAGGTCGTCCTTCGCGGCCTTGATGTCGTCACTCTCGTCCATCATCGCGAGCGCCAGCTTGAGGCGTGTCAGCGGCGTGCGCAGGTCGTGGCTGACGCCGGCGAGCATGGCGGTGCGCTGCTCGGCGAAGGAGGTGAGACGCTGCTTCATGTCGATCAGGGCGCGGGCTGCGTCGCGCACTTCGGTCGCGCCGGACGGGCGGAAGTCCGGCAGGTCGCGGCCCCGGCCAAAGGCGCGCGCGGCTTCCGACAGGCGCAGGATGGAGCGCACCTGCTGGTTCAGGAAAGCAATCGCCAGCGCCACCATCAACAGCGAGAAGGCGATCACCCACACGATGAAGATGTGCGAGTTGATCATGAAGGCACGCTTGCGGTCGACGATGATCTCGCCCGTGCCCTGCGGTGTCGGAAAGCGTATGTGCACGCGCGAGTCTCCGCGCGCGAGGCCGACGAAAACCGCCGGGTCAAGGCGCCTCGACAGCTCTGTTTTCAGAACATCATCATACGGAAACTCCTGCTTCAGCTCGGCATTCTCGAGCGCGCTTCCGGACAGGTCGCAGGTGAAATAAGTCTCGATCTGGAACTGGATCCGCGTGTGGTCGCTTTCGTCATATTCTGGATTGAAGCAGGTGGCGCGGATCAGGCCTGCGTCCCGGGTGATTGCCTGCGCCAGCTTGCGGTTCACTTCCGCGACCTGGTTGGCATAATAATACCAGGTCATCAGACCAAGGATCAACAGCACCGGCCCGAGCAGGAGGAGCAGGGTGCGCGCATAGAGGCCGCGCGGTGTGATGTCCCGGAAGCGGAGCTGGGCCATCTCAGTCCGGCATCAGCCGGTAGCCGATGCCCCGGACCGTCTGGATATGTATGGGTTCCCTTGGGTTCGGCTCGATCTTCCGGCGCAGGCGCGTGACCTGTACGTCCACGGAGCGTTCGAGCCCGGCCGAGGTGAGCACCGCGAGGTCCTCGCGGCTGACCGGTTCGCCGGCATTCCGGGCGAGCACGGTGAGCAACTGCAACTCGGCGTCGGTGAGCCGGATACGTTCCTCGCCGGATTTGAGTTCCCCGCGCGCCGCATTGAACACGAGGCCGGACATCTCGATCTCGTCGGGCGGCGGGGCAGACTTCTGCGAGCGGCGCAGGATCGCTTCGCAGCGCAGGACGAGTTCCTCCGGCTCAAACGGTTTGGAGAGATAATCATCTGCGCCCGAACGCAGCCCCTCGATCCGGTCGCTGGTCTGTCCGCGCGCCGTCAGCAGCATTACGGGCGTCTCCCGCGACGGCCCCTTGCGGATGCCCGCCAACAGGGACAATCCGTCCTCGCCCGGCATCATGATGTCGAGGATGGCGAGATCAAAGGCGAGGTTGTCCATCAGCCGCCGCGCCGAGGCGGCATCGGCGGCGCCGCTGACGCGGAAGCCCTTCAGCGTCAGGAAGCGTTTCGTCAGGTCGCGGATGCGGTCATCGTCGTCAACGATCAAGATATGGGCGGGCTCTTTCACGGGGCGCTCACCGGACCAGCGCTTCGAGGAGGGCGCGCGCCCCCGCGACGGCCTCGGGCCCGCTGGCGCGGAAGGCGAGGCGCAGGCGTTCGCGCACTTCGATGGCGATCGGCGTGGTCAGCGTCACCCCGGCGTCCGAGAGGGTCAGCCTGCGGCGGCGGGCGTCGCCCGTCTCGCGCGCCCGCTCGATCAGTCCGCGTTCGTCCAGACGGCCGATCAGCCGCGCAAAGGTCGGCACGGTCATGCCGAGACCGGAGCGCAGCTCGCTCACCGTCTGTCCGGGGCGGGACCGCACGGCCATGAGAATTTGCAGCTCTGGCTTGCTCAGACCGGCCTTTTTCCGCGCAGTTTCGGTCGCCCGGGCGAGCACGGACGCCCCGGATACAAGCAATCCGGCGCTCCGGTCGAGTTCCTGATCGGTCAGGAACAGCCGGGGATCAAAAGGACGGTTCAGGTTGACGGGCACAGCCATAAGTCGGAAATGAACCTGAATACGCAGAAAGTTCAAGCGAGGAGCGTTCCGATGGCTGCTATCCCCTATGATGACCGTGACGGCTACATCTGGATGGACGGCGCGTTCGTACCCTGGCGCGACACGAAAGTTCACGTGCTGACACACGCGCTCCACTATGCGTCGGCGGTCTTCGAAGGCGAGCGCGCCTATGGCGGCAAGATCTTCCGCTCGCTCGACCATACCAAACGCCTGCACCGTTCGGCCGGCATCCTCGGCTTCGACATTCCGTTCAGCGTCGAGGAAGTCGAACGCGCCAAGAAGGAAGCGGTCGAGAAGTCGGGGCTGGACAGCGCCTATGTGCGCGCGATTGCCTGGCGCGGTTCCGAAATGATGGGCGTCTCGGCCCAGAACAACACGATCCACCTTGCGGTCGCCGTCTGGAACTGGGGCGACTATTTTGCCGACAAGATGAAGGGCATCCGCCTCACCCACGCCCAGTGGAAGCGGCCCGCGCCGGATACCGCGCCCTGCGAGGCGAAGGCGGCGGGTCTCTACATGATCTGCACCCTGTCGAAACATGCGGCGGAGAAGGCGGGCTATGCCGATGCGCTGATGCTCGACTACCGGGGCCAGGTGGCCGAGGCGACGGGCGCCAACATCTTCTTCGTGCGCGACGGCGTGCTGCACACGCCGACCCCGGACTGTTTCCTCAATGGCCTGACGCGTCAGACCACGATCGCGCTGGCCAAGGCCCGCAAGATCGAAGTGGTCGAGCGGGCGATCTTCCCGTCCGAGCTGTCGACCTTCAGCGAATGCTTCATCACCGGATCCGCGGCAGAGATCACGCCGGTCTGCGAAATCGGTGAGCACCGCTACAAGCCGGGCGCGATTTCCGAGGCGCTGGTGAATGACTATTCGGCGCTGGTGAACGGCAAGCTGGAACTCGCGCTTTAGCCTGCAGGCCGCTCATCCCCGGAGGGTCGGGGATCGGTTCGTGCGGGGTCAGGTCAGGATATCGCTCGCCGGTATCTTGGCTTCGCGGCGCGCCGCGAAGTGCGTGTCGAAAGCGACGACGAGGCAGGCGGCGATGATGATCGCGGCGCCAGCATAGACGCGCCAGCCGGGGATCTCCTGGAAGAAGACATAGCCGAGCAGCGCGGACCAGATGAGGCCGGTATACTCGAACGGCGCGAGCGTCTGGGCCTTGGCCTTGCTGTAGGCCAGCGTCATCAGCCACCAGATGCCGATACCGAGGAAGGCGACACTGATCATCGCGCCCCAGGAGTGAGACTCCGGCGTCCACTTGGTGAACAGAAACATGAAGGGCAGCAGGAACAGTGCGGGAAAGACGTTCATGAACGTCACCAACGTCAGGCTGTCTTCCTCTTTCGTCCGCAGGCGGAGGAGGACGATGTTGAGGGCATAAAGCACGGCAGAGATCAGGATGGCGCCCGTGCCATAGAGGCGGTTGCCATCTTCCGGGCCGCCGGCGCTGTTGGCCGTTGCGGCCAGGGCCGCGCCCGCAAACCCGATCAGCGAGGCACCGATCGTCACCGGGCTCATCTTCTCGCCGAGGATCACGCGCGCGATGGGCGCGATCATCAGCGCGGCCGTGAAGCCCATGACGACCGCTTCGGCGAGCGCAATCTGCGTCAGCGAATAGAAGAACGCAAAGGCCGAGATCACCTGGGCGACCGAACGCAGCGCGTGGAAGCGGATGGCGGGCAAGGCGGGAATCGGGCGGCGGCTGGCGGCGAACAGCGCAACCATGATGACCGAGCCGAGGATGTAGCGCCAGGCCGTGGCGGTGAGCACACTGGTGCCGCCGAGCATCACGTGTTTCATCACGGCATCCACGCCGCATCCGAAGATCACGCCAAAGCAGACAAGCAGGATCGGATGGGGCAGGCGCATGCGAGCGTGATTGGAGCCGGGCACCGGCCCCGTCAAGGCGTGTCAGGGAAACGCGAGGTACGCCCAGACAGGTAAGTAAAGCGGCACGCCGAGCGCATCTTTCGGTGTCGCCACATCCAGCACCGGCGCGCCGTGCGGGGGCGAAGACGGGATAGCGAGGGGATTGGGATCGGGCGGCGCGCTGGTCAGAAGCTTGTGCGACCCCAGAAAGGGCGGACTGGCGCCATCGACCGAGACGGACGGTCCGAAATCCCCAAGGCCGAGCAGGTCCCAGTTGCGTGAAACGAGCGCCGCCGGCGTCAGGGGATCGGCCGTGTGCACGAAGCCGAATTGCTGGCTCGCCGGCGTGAGGTTCGGCAGACTGAGCCAAAGCGCCGCCGATCCTGGCGCAACGCCGATGTCTCCGGGCCCGGCGAACATCACGATACGGTTCAGCCGGCGCAGCTTGGCATAGTAAGCGGCGTGACCCGCGCCCTGAGAATGGCCGGCGACCGTGACTCGGCTCCAGTCCACCTCGCCGTTGACGAGATACTGTCCCCAGCCCTCGGCCGGATAGGTGTTCTGAAGATAGACCAGCAGGGCGCGCAAACGCCCGTCGATGGAATGGTCGGCGTCAACATTCACCAGCACGCTGGCGTTCTGGCCTGTGATGACTTCAAGCCGGGCCCGGCCCGCGCAATCGGTGTCCTGCGACCCGGCGCAAAGGTCTCCGATGGCCTGGTCATTCGGATAGGTCAGGCCGATGGCATGATAACCGCGGGCCGCTCCAGCGCGCACGATCTCGCGGTAGAAGCGCGGCACGCCCCCCGTCCCCGGAAGCATCACGAACAGGCGCTGGGCGGGTGCAACACCCGCCGCCGGGTTCACGGCGAAATGCGGCGACAGGTTCTGTGCGAGCGCCGAGTTGGTAAGTGCCGGATTGATTTCGCGTTCCGAAGAGGCCGGAGGCGGGAGAGGGGGAGGTGGAGGTGGAGGTGGAGGTGGAGGTGGAGGTGGAGGGGGTGATGGCGAAGGAGGGGGAGGCAGAGGCGCCGGCGAAACGGGCGCGCTGGCACTCGGGCCTGAACCGCCTCCACCACAAGCGCCGAGCTGGATCAGCAGGCAGGCAGCAACCAGTGCGGCCGTTGAACCCTTCAATAGGTTCATGGTTTTCCCAGCTCCCTGCGTGTGCGGCCTGACCTGAATGTCATGCTGCGGAGCATTTAACGATAACCGTCAAAAGATCCGTTGCTCAACCGTTCAAACTTTATCGGGCTGAGGCGTCAGGCGCAGGTAAGGCTTCAGGGCCGTGTAGCCTTTGGGAAACAGGCGCGCGATCTCGGCGGGGTCCTGCAGGGATGGCGCGATGATGACGTCCTCACCCACCTGCCAGTTCACCGGGGTGGCGACGCGGTAGCCATCCGAGAGTTGCAGCGCGTCGAGCAGGCGCAACACCTCGTCGAAGTTTCGCCCGACACTCGGCGGATAGATGATCGAGGCGCGGATCTTCCTGTCGGGATCGATCACGTAAACCGCCCGCACCGTCACCTTGGGGTCAGCGTTCGGGTGGATCATGTTGTAGAGCGTCGCGACTTTCCGGTTCTCGTCCGCGATCATCGGGAAGTTCACGGCGGCGCCCTGCGTCTCTTCGATGTCGGCGCTCCAGGCGGCGTGATGCTCCAGCGTATCCACGGAAATCACCAGGGCCTTGGCGCCGCGCCGGGCGAACGCGTCCTTCAGCTTGGCCGTATAGCCGAGCTCAGTGGTGCAGACGGGCGTGAAATCGGCGGGGTGGGAGAAGAAGATCACCCAGTCCTTGCCGATCCATTCGTGGAAGCGGATGCGGCCAACGGTCGTATCGGCTTCGAAGTCAGGCGCCGTATCTCCGATCAAAAGGGTCATTCGCGCGTCCTGTCTCTTGATTTATGCCGCGAAACTAGTGCCTAACGAGCCGCGAACAACCACAGCTGCCTGAAGCCGCCGATGAGAAATCCTCAATGCCGCCGGGGAGTGGTGTGCCCATGAAACGCCTCATCCTGATGCGCCACGCCAAGACCGAGCCCTGGTCGGAGGGAATCGATGAGTGCGGCCGCGCGCTCATTCCGCAGGGGCATGGCGATGCCAAGCGCATGGCCGAGGAACTGGTGGCGCTGGGCTGGAGTCCGGAACGCATCCTCGTGTCGAGCGCGCGGCGCGCGCGGGAGACCTGCGCGGAAGTCGCCGCCGTCGTTTCCGGCGAGAAGGTGCGGCCGATGGAGTCGCTCTACCTCACCGGCTTGCGCGGCCTCGCCGAAGCTGTGTCGCAGAATGACCGAGCGGCAACCTTGATGGTGATCGGACACAATCCGGGCCTGCATGATTTCGCGCTGTCGATCCTGCGCGAAGGCGGCGCTGCGGATCATCAGGCTTCGCAAAGGCTGAACGAGAAATTCCCGACGAGCTGCGCGGCGCTGTTCGAAGCGGAGAAAGACGGCGCGTTTCAACCGGCCAGCCTCAAGCTGGCGCGCGTATTGCGGGCCAAGGATTTCCGGGACGGCGACGACGCTTGAAGCCAACGCAAATCCGCCCCCGCCGGGGGAGGCGGGGGCGGCAGGTTGCGCAGGACGCAGTGGCGTAAGAGAGGGCGGACCACCACGCCTGCGCAAGGCCGGACCAAGTGGCGGACTTAGTCCCGGTTGGCGTGCACGGCAGAGAGATTCGCATTGCCGATGGCGCGGACCGTGTTGGTCAGGGTGCGCTCATTGCAGGAGCGGATCGGATATGACCGGCCATATTTCAGGTCTTTGAACTCGGCGTCGCAGCGCTGAGCCACCTGTTGCTTGAGGCTTTCATATTCCTTCTCGGCGCCTGCCGGCGTGGCGAGGTTTGCTCTCACCAAGTTCACTTCCATGCGGAACGTGCTGGTGGCGGCGAAAGCCGGCGCGGTCAGGCTGGTGAGGGCGAGGGCGGCGGCGATGAGGGTACGGGACATGAGGTGTTTCCTTCCTTTGAGGTTTGTCTTGGGGATTTGAGCGCCGCCGGTTCAGGGGCGGTCCGGCGGCGCTCGGGGCTTGGCTACGCGTGCGGCGCGTAGCGCTTGTGTCGGCGGCGGGGAGCCTGGAGGTCGAAGGGGTCTCTCGCACCGGGGTCGCGGCGATAGGCGCGGGGGGACATGATCAAATCTCCGAAATGCTGGTTGGCTTGTCCGTTTTGTCCTTGGCGGGCTCATCCCGTCGCCGACACAGGTTTCATACCTCACGATTTATTGTTTTACAATATTAAATTATCGAAAAAAAATATATACCAAGAAAATCAAGGGCCTAGTATCATCGAATAACGATATAAGGCCTCTGTCGAGCACCAGTCCATCTCATATCGATGTTCAATAAGGATTGGTCAGCGGGCCGAGCGGCAGCGATCCGAGCAGAATCGGACCTCGTCCCAGACCCGTTCCCATTTCTTTCGCCAGGTGAATGGCCGGCCGCATTGCGCGCAGATCTTCACCGGCAGGTTGGCCTTGGCGATGGCTTTGCCGCTGCCGGCCTTACGAGGCATGGGCGCCGCCGGAAACAAGCCCGAGATCAAGCATCAGCTGGCCGGACGGCGCGGCCTTGCGGTCCGTGCGCGGGCTGGCCGGGCGGCGGCGTTGGCCGGTGGCCTTGATGCCCGAGCGGCGGCTGCCATGGCGGGACTGGATCTCGTCGGACGCCGCGGCGTGGCCGGGGCCGCGGCGCACGGCCGCGATCCGGGTCCGGGCTTCTTCGGCTGCGGCCATGTGGTCCACCATTCGCATCGGGTACGTCTGCCCCAATACGATGCCGGCCGCCGAAAGGATTTCGGGCCGGGCCTCCCAGGGTGCGTGCAGGAATGCGTCCGGAAGCTTTGCCAATTCCGGCACCCAGCGCCGGATGAAGACACCGTCCGGATCCTGGTCGCGCGATTGCTTGACCGGATTGTAGATGCGCGGCGTGTTGATGCCCGTCGTGCCCGACTGCATCTGCGCCTGCGCATAATGGATGCCGGCCTCGAAATCGGTGAAGCGCGCCGCGAGCCGTTCGGCGGGGACTTTCCAGTCAAGCCAGAGATGATGCGCGGCAAAGCCCATGGTCATCGCGCGCATCCGGAAGTTCAGCCAGCCGGTCGCTTTCAGTGACCGCATGCAGGCATCCAGGAAGGGAAAGCCGGTGCGGCCTTCTATCCAGGCTTCGAGGCGCGGATCGTTCCCGTCCGGCCGCGGGCGCAGTCCGTCATAGGCCGGATGCAGGTTGCGGCTTTCGAGCGAGGTCTGGTCCTCGAGCTTCTGGATGAAGTGGCAGTGCCAGTAGAGGCGCGAGATAAAGCTGTCGATCGAGGCCGCGAAGGCGCTGTCACCTTGCACCGCCTGCTGGTCGCGGGCCCGGCGCGCAGCCTGCCAGGCTTCGCGCATCGACAGCGTGCCGAAGGCGAGATGGGGCGAAAGTCGCGAGCAGGCCTCAGCGCCGGCCAGTGGGCTCGACATGTCTTTCCGATACGTGCGTCCGCGCGCCTCCAGGAAGGAGCGCAGGCAGTCGACTCCGGCGGTGCGCCCGCCGGCCTGGCGGTCCGGGCAGTCATCAGCGCCGAGTGCGAAGTCTTCCGCAATCGGCCAGTGGGAGGCGGGCAGGGTGGGGGACAGGATGCGCTCCGGCGCCTTCGCGCGCGGCTCGGACATCCGCTGTTCCCAGCGCTCGGCCCATCCGTCGCGGGATTTCAGGCCGCGCACGACGCCGTGCTGGGCCTGTTCGCGCACCGCGACACCGGCATTGCGCGCCCAGCGGCGCACCGCGCGGTCCCGGTCAAAGGTCCATTGCAGGCCGGTTTCTTCATGCGCGTGAATCGCCTCGAGACCGAACTCCCGGTGCAGCGCCGAGAAGATATCGGCCGCCGCGCCCGTGCGCACCAGCAGGCGGCTGCCGCGGGCCTGAAGGGCGGCGTCCAGCTCACGCAGCGACTCGATCAGGAAATCGAACTGCCGGCGTGAATGCTCTGGCAGTGCCCAGTAGCCGGGCTCGAAAACGAATAGCGGAATCACCGGTGCCCCACTCGCGACGGCGGCAAGCAGCGGCGCGTGGTCGTGGACCCGAAGGTCGCGTTTGAACCAGACGAGGTGAATCCCGGACATGGAACAAATATAGAACATCGAAGATGTCCCGGCAAGCGCCCGTCTCAGACTGGTCCTGACAGGTCCGAAAACTAGGTGTAAGGTAAAGAGATAGGGAGGCCGTCATGACAATTGCGATTGTCGGCGCGGGCATGGCTGGTTTGTCAGCAGCCGAAGTGCTGACGGGGCAGGGCGAAAACGTCCGCCTGTTTGACAAGGGACGCGGCGCGGGCGGCCGGATGGCCACACGCCGCACCAGCGTGTTTGGGACCGATGTAACTTTCGATCACGGGGCGCAGTACTTCACGGCGCGTTCGGATGGCTTCCGCGCAGCCGTCTCGGGCTGGCTGGAGGCGGGCGTCGCCGCGCCTTGGAACGAGGACAGCGCGCCGGCCTCTGCCCCGCACCGTTATGTCGGCGCGCCCGGCATGAACAGTATCCTGAAGGCGATGGCGGCGCCGCTGGACGTCTCGTGGGGCGCAGAAGTCAAAAGCCTCGAAGGCGGGCCGTCCGACTGGCGGCTGCGGTTCGCCGACGGTTCGGCGGCGGGGACCTTCAAGACCGTCATCGTCGCGGTGCCGGCCGAGCAGGCGGCGGTCCTGCTGGCGGACGCGGCTCCGGAACTGGCGGCAAGCGCGCGCAAGGTTCGCTCCGAGCCCTGCTGGTCCGCGATGCTCGCCTATGAACAACCGACCGGGATCGTCAGCCTCAGCTTCGAGCCTTCGGATGGCCCGCTCGGCTGGACGGCGCGCAACTCGTCGAAGTTCGGCCGTACCGATGCCGAGACCTGGGTGCTGCATGCGCGGCCGGACTGGTCGCGCAAGCATCTGGAAGCAAAGCCGGAAGCCGTCGCCGCGCATCTCGTCGAATCCTTCCGTGAACAGACGGGCGCCGGCGCACCGGAATTCTCGCAGGCGCATCGCTGGCGCTACGCGAGAGTGGCCGAGCCGCTGGGCGTTCCCTTTCAGCTTGATGCCGCGGCCGGCATCGGCACATGCGGCGACTGGCACATCGGCGCACGGGTCGAAGCGGCGTGGACGAGCGGCCGCTTGCTAAGCGCGGAATTGTTGCGCTAGAGAAATGACTTCAATCGCAGGTTCTGTGGAAAACCTGTGGGGAAGTTGTGGGCTGGCCACATGGCGGCGGATGGGGACGGCATCTTCGAACGGGCTGACAGCCCCGCAGCGGCCGGCCTGAGCACACCTCAGCCGGATCGCCGGGCAGCCCATGCTGCCGCGTTCGGACTGTTGCTGCGCGAGCCGGGGAAATCTGCGGCGCAGACGCTCAGCGCGGGGCAGCGCGAGGCCTTCGGGCGCCTGTTCGCGCTCGTGGGAACCACCGGTCTGGCCGCGCCGGAGCTGTTGGCGGGTCTCGCCGGCCTGGCCGGTGCATTTTACTTCAGCGCCGTCCTCCTGTTCAGGATCTTGCTCTACGCCGCGGGCAGGCGTCCCGTAACCGAACCGACAACGCAGCCGCCTGAGGCTGAGGATGGCTGGCCGGTCTACACGCTGCTCATCGCGCTCAAGGACGAAGCCGATACGGCGCCGCAGCTGGCTGCGGCCGTCCGCGCGCTCGACTACCCGGCGCGGCGGCTGGATGTGAAGCTCCTGATCGAGACCGGCGATACCGCCACCGCCTTTGCGCTGCAGCGCGAACGCTGGCCGGAGCGCACCGAGCTGCTGGTCGTGCCACCGGGACTGCCGCGCACCAAGCCGCGCGCCTTGAACTACGGGCTGGCACGGGCGCGCGGCGAGTTTGTCGTGGTCTATGACGCCGAAGATCGTCCGGCCCCGGACCAACTGAAAGCGGCTGTGCGCGCCTTCGGTGCGGGCGGGGAAGGGCTTGCCTGCGTGCAGGCCCCGCTGGTGGGCGAAGGCGCGCAAGGCTGGATCGCGGGGCAATGGGCGCTGGAATATGCGGTGCAGTTCCGGCGGCTGCTGCCGGGTCAGGCGCGGCTCGGCCTGCCGATCGCGCTGGGCGGCACCAGCAACCACTTCCGCCGGTCGGCGCTGCAGAAGGCTGGCGGATGGGATGCGTGGAATGTTACCGAAGACGCCGACCTCGGGCTTCGGCTGGCGCGCGCGGGTCAACGTGTCGGCGTGATTGCGCCGCCGACGCTCGAGGCGCCGCCGGACACGCTGCGCGTCTGGCTCAGCCAGCGCTCGCGCTGGCTGAAGGGCTTCGTTCAGACCTGGCTGGTGGTCATGCGGCGCCCATCCAGCGCGGTGCGGGAGCTCGGTCTGGGCGGCTTCCTATCGATGCAGCTGACGCTCGGTGCGGCGATCCTGTCGGCGCTGGTGCATGGTCCCTGGGCCCTCTGGCTGGCGCTCAGTTTTGCCTTGCCGGCGATGAGCGTGGCGCCCCTGTTCCTGATGCTGGCAGCGCTGTCCTATGCCGCCGGAATGGTCATGGCGCTCGCGGCGCCGGGAACGAAGGATGGCCGGCGGGTCTGGCTGGCTGCCACGCTGCCGCTCTACTGGCCGCTGCAGAGCATCGCCATGGTGCGGGCGCTGTACGGTCTCGCGGCATGTCCGCACTTCTGGGCCAAGACACCGCACAAGCTGGCCGGGTAGCGCGGGCGCCGTCTTCTGACGCCGCGTGACCGCTTGGCGGAACGAGCGGCCAAGACTAAGCTGGCCCAAAGCCAAACATTTGAGGGAGTGAGCCGATGGCCTACGACAATGCCGAGCAACTCGAAGAATTCCGTCTCGAGACGCGCAAATGGCTGGAGGAAAACTGCCCGCCTTCGATGCGCACGCCGATGCCGGATGACGAAGTGGTTTGGGGCGGCCGCAATGCCGTGTTCAAGAACCCGGAGTCCAAAGTCTGGCTCGACCGGATGGGCGAGAAGGGTTGGACCTCGCCGGAATGGCCGAAGGAATATGGCGGCGGCGGCCTCAGCCGCGCCGAGGCGCGCGTGCTGGAGCAGGAGCTGCGCCGCATCAAGGCGCGCCCGCCGCTCTTCTCTTTCGGCCTGTGGATGTTCGGCCCGGCGCTGCTGGAATTTGGCAATCACGAGCAGAAGCTGCGCTTCATTCCGGACATCCTGAAGGGCAAGACCCGCTGGTGCCAGGGCTATTCCGAGCCCGGCGCGGGATCGGACCTCGCCGGCCTCCAGACCCGCTGCGAGGACAAGGGCGACCATTACCTGATCAACGG